>NZ_LKBY01000118.1:0-48692 GCF_002699915.1 Pseudomonas sp. ICMP 8385
CTCGTCGAATTGATTGTTTTTTGATCATTTGGCGAGTTTAAAAGTTGCGCTAGGTGGTATGCCGGGGAAATACATGGCTACTTCAGACCATCCTTAGGTATAGCTTTAGAGATACAAGCCAGTTCGATAATGGGTTGTATACTTATGCCACGTACCACTGCTCCCCTCACTGACGCTGCTTGCCGTACGGCCAAGCCTAAAGATCACCCATACGGTCTGTTCGATGGTGATGGTCTTTTTCTGCTAATCCAGCCTAACGGCCGAAAGGGATGGCGCTTTCGATACACCAAACCCAATGGCAAGCAAGGACTCACGGCGTTCGGCAATTATCCTGTTGTCAGCCTGACAGATGCACGAGCCAAACGTTTGGAGCTCAAACGCCTGCTGACGCAAGGTATCGACCCCATTGAAAATAAGCGCAGCGTCAAAAAAGAAGCTGAGGTGAAAAGCCGAACCTTTGAAGATGTCGCACTGGATTGGCATCGAGACATGTCGCCCAGGTGGACCCCAGGCCATTCAAAAAACGTTTTACGCCGTCTTCAGACCTACGTCTTTCCACATATCGGGGCGCGGTCGATCGTTGAGCTGGACACCCACGATCTCCTCCAGCCTCTGGAAACAATCAAGCAGAAGGGATCAATTGACGTTGCATTGAGGGTAAAAAACTACCTGCTGAATATTATGCGAGAAGCCAAGCGCAGCCGCCTGATTAGCGTTAACCCCGCGTACGATCTCGAAGGCTCGATCAAACCGCGACGCGTGACTCATCGCCCTGCACTGCCTTTGTCACGTTTACCCGAACTGTTGGAGCGCATCGACAGCTATAAAGGCCGCACACTCACTCGCCTGGCCGTTATGCTCTCACTGCATCTCTTCGTTCGCTCCAGCGAACTGCGCTTTGCCCGTTGGAGCGAGTTCGATCTCAAGGGGGCTGTCTGGGAAATCCCCGATACGAGACCTGCCCTTGAAGGCGTCAGCTTTTCAACTCGGGGTACAAAAATGGAGGGCGACATCCATTTAGTACCGTTATCCTCCCAAGCAATTGCACTACTCAAACGAATCCAGGTTATTACGGGTGGGTACGACCTGGTGTTCGCTGGCAACGCCAATCCCCGTAAGCCCTTATCAGAAAATACCGTCAACAAAGCGCTTCGAACAATGGGTTACGACACGCAATCCGAAATTTGCGGGCATGGATTCCGCACAATGGCTTGCAGTGCGTTGGTCGAGTCTGGGATGTGGTCAGTCACTGCGATTGAGCGGCAAATGAGCCATAAAGAGCGAAACAGTGTGCGGGCGGCTTACATTCATAAGGCTGAATTTATTGAAGAGCGTAGGCTGATCATGAATTGGTGGAGTGAGTATTTAGAGGCAAACCGGGATGAAGGGGTTACCCCTCATGATTTCGCCAATCGGTCCCGGGAATCGACCGTTGGTTTTTGGCTCCATTGCTCCCCAAACCCCAATATCGCCGGCAGCCTGGCGACACATCCTGCTCAACGGGCACTACACCTTTAACAGCGAAGGGAAGCTTATTGACCTCGATATAATGATTGAAGGAATGGATCTGGAATGACGAAGCTTTCTGGAGGACCTGCATCTAACCTCCGACAAAAAAATCTGGGGTTTGGGCGTACAGCCCCTAGCTCGGACTTACAAAATCATCTCTGACGCAGCACAGTGAAGGTTCTGGCACACCCCGGCCGGCCATTGTTGCGGCTGCTGAAGTTGGCTTAACGTGCTTTATTTTCCGAATTCTGAAGCGCCCCCTTTTTGTACCTGAAATTTGCCACCAATCACTCTCGCGCCGGATCTCTGCGCAACACCAACATCCCCACAAAAACCACCCCCGCCGCCCCCACCGATATCATCAGCCCATGCCCACTCACATAAGAAACCGTCGCCCCCGTAGCAATCGGTCCCAACACACTCCCCAACGTATAAAACATCGCAATCGCCGTCATGGCCGTAGATACCTGATGCTCCCCCACCCGGTCTCCCGCTTCGATCACGGCCAGGGTGTTCATGCCGCCAATGGCACCGCCCCACAGGAATACGATGAGCGTCGCCAACCAGGGAAGCGACTGGCTGAATGGGATGGCGAGGGTGCCTAGCAGCAGGATCAATCCGCAGACCAATTGGCCGATTTTGTAGGAGCTGCGGTCTGCCATCCAGCCGATGGGCAGTTGCAGCAGGGTGCCGCCAATGCCGAAGACTGAGATCAGCAGGGTCGCAGCTGTGAGCAGGTAGCCGGCCGAGAGGCTGTAGCCGGCCAGGAATGATACGGATGAGGTTTCTGCAAAGCCGGCGATAAAAGCGCCACAGAGCGCGGTGGGGATGACGCTGAATAATTTGCCGTGGCGTTTTTCTGCCGGGGTTTGTGGTTGGGTGTCGTAGGGTTTGAGGGTGAGTGCCAGTACGCCGGAGAGCAGGACGATAACGGCACAGGCGTAGTAAGGCGCGGCGCTGCCGACGCCGAAGACCACCAGCAGCAACGGGCCGACGGCGATACCCAGGCCCATGAGGGTTTCGTGAACGCCAATCGCGCGGCCGCGTTCGTCTTTGGAGGCGACGGCGACGATCCAGGTATCGCAGGCGATCCAGCGCAGGATCAGGCCGATACCGAGGACAAAATTCAGCGCAAAAATCAGCCCCAGGTGGTGGGTCAAGGTCATGCCGATCAGCGCACCAATGGTCAGCACCGCACTGAGGATGTTGGTCTTGACCAGCCCCAGATGGGCGAGCAAATGCGGCACCCATTTGTACAGCAGCAGGATCGCCAGCCACGAGGCGCTGACGATCACGCCGACCTTGGCCGGCTCCACGCCTTGTTGTTCCAGCGACAGCGAAAGCAGCGGCGTGACGGTGCCGATCTGCACGATCTGCGACAGTGCCGAGAGGGTGTTGATCTTGGTGAGGGCAAACCAGCGCTGCTTGTCGGTGTATTCGATGCTCGGACTTTCCATGGGGGATCGACCTGGGTTAAACCGCCGTAAAGTGTTCAAACTGCCACGGGCACAACTCACCTTCGGGCTTGTGGAACAGGGCATTGATGGTGTCCAGCGGCGTCCAGTTGGTCTGGATGCCTTGGAGGCTGCCAAGGAAAGGTAGAGCAATTTCCAGCACGCGTTGGTGGTCCATCTGTTCCGGCTCGACAATTCCACGGTCGGGGTTTTCGATGGCCCAGATAATACCCGAGTACACGCCGGTGGCCACTTGCAGGCTGGTGGCGGTGTTGAACGGGGCAATCTGGCGCGCCTCGTCGATGCTCAGGATTGAGCCGTACCAGTAGGCATTCAGAGCGTGGCCCATGAGCAAAACGCCCAGTGCGTCGACACCACCGGGGGCAATTTCGTCGTTCATGATCCGCTTGGTGTTCTGGAGCCTCCAGCCTCTGCCGACATATTCATGCACCGACAACAGCGCATCGTCGCAAGGGTGATAGGCGTAATACACGGTGAGCCGGTACAGCAGCGTCTCGCCCACTTTGACGGTCAGAAAGTCAGGTAGCGAGATGGCTTCATTGTGGGTAATCAGCAGGCCGGTGCAGGGGCCACCATTGGGCGTCCAGGTTTTCACTGACACCGAGGCGCCGGGGCGTTCCAGGTAAATGGCGCTATTGGAACCGAACAGATGATGATGGGCGAACGGCGGCCAGGTTTTTTCGTGGGAGCCCCAGCCCAATTCGGCAGGCTGCCCGGCTTCGCTGACGAAGCCGTCGACGGACCAGGTGTTGACGAACTCGTCGTCGGTCTTGATGCGTGATGAGCGCTGGGTATCGCGCTCGGCAATGTGGATCACCTTGACGTTCAGTGCCATTGCCAGCTCGCCCCAGGCCACGCCTTCTTGGCCGTCGGGGACGCTCACGTCGAGTTTCGCCGCGAGCTGCAACAATGCAGATTTGACGAAGTGCGACACCAGGCCCGGGTTCGCGCCATGGGTCACCACCGCTGTCGGACCTGGGCCGAGCTCGCTTTTTAGCGACAACAACTGGTCGCGCAACGCATAGTTGGAACGCTGCGAGGTGCTCAGGCTCGGTTCGTTGTAGGTACCGACCCAGGGTTCAATGCAGGTATCGAGGTACAGCGCGCCGTGCGCATGGGCAAATCGGATCAGGTCGGCGCTGCTCACATTCACCGACAGGTTGACGATCAAATCACCCTGGCGGACCACATCGCATAACACACAGCCAAGGTTTTCGGGCGTGAGCGCCACATCGATAAAACTCACCCCGAGGTCAACAAAGGGCTGGTGCTGCTCGATCTGCGGCGCGATCACCACCGCCGATGAAAGCTCGATTGTACGCGCGCTCACCAGCAGCCCGAGGGTCGCCTTGGTGATCGAGCCGAAACCGATGAATACCCACTTTTTGCCGGAAGTATTTGCGTCCTTGCTCATTTCAAATGGCCTCAAGAGTCGTTTCAGATGTATCCAGGTGCTGGCTGCCAGGCGTGGACGTTTCACTGAAGTCCGGGATACGCCCGCTGGCGAAATATTGCTCCCATTCACAAAAGATCTTCGGCACATAAATCAACGGCATGTCGTGCCGATACAAGTCCTTTACCGATTCGGCAAACGCCGGGTCCTGATGGTTGGCGAACCAGTACCGATTGTTGTCATGCAAGTACACCGGGCACTTTTCAACATCGGTCATGGCGATGTAGTTACCCAAGGTTTTTTCGGCAAGACGCTGCCAACCATGTAACACCACTTCGTAGAGTTGTCCGCGTTCTGTAGGGGTCAACTCATATACTTCGCGTTTGAACTTCTGCACGCTCATGTCGCGACAGAACATTGAAAAGGCATAAACATCTGAGTTGAAGTTAACTGCCGGAATCGGTGCAGACATCAAAGGGTCATAAAGTTCGTCGTCTAAGTCATCGGATTGTGGACAAAACACCACCGCATCAAAGTCTTCGAATAACACCTTGGCCTTGGTCACCGGGCACATCAGGTAGAGCTTTTTATTCAGCGCATGGCCGGTCGCCAATGCTTCGGCAGAGAACTCACTGAGCGGGCTGAACAGCGCCGACAAGCGCCGTACTTCCTGAGCCACGCTGTATTGGCTCTGCTCAGGGTGAGTGGTCGGACAAATGATCAAACAGGCCACTACTTCTCGAGCCTCAAGGGCTCGTACATACGCCTCAAAACTCTCCCTGGCCTCATCCGTGGTCCGTGCAATCGCCAACATATAACGTTTTTTACTGAACTCCCGTCGCCCGGCTGCACACCCCAGGCAACTGGTAAACCACTCTCTTATCTCTTCTATTATCTGTTGATCATTCATGAGCCACCGTCCCGATTACGTTCCAAGTGGTGTGACAGCCTGGCATGAGAACAGCTTGATGTATCGGAATTCTGGGAGCAACGAAACCCAAAACCAACGTAATCTATTAGAGTGAACGCCGGTTTTCGGTAAGCGGTCAGGCATCCCATCTTGCATAGATAAGCCGGTTGCCAACGATGCGGCAACAACTCAATTTCACTCGCCCGCTGCGTCGGCAGGCGAGTCAGAACGTCCTTCAGATAGGCATACGCATCGTGCCCGTTAAGCTTGGCCGATTGGATCAAACTCATCAGCGCCGCCGCACGTTGACCGCTGCGTAGGGAACCGGCGAACAGCCAATTTTTGCGTCCAAGCGCCCATGGCCTTATCTGATTTTCGATGTGATTGTTGTCTATCGGCACCGTGTCGTCATCCAGATAGCGACTCAACGCCACCCAGCGTTTGAGGCTGTAGTCCAAGGCTTTGGTAATCCCCAAACCTTCATGCACAAGCTCGCGCAGGGCGATCATCCAGGCATGAAATGCGCCCATCAGAGGCGCTGCTTTTTCCTGACGTATTTGTCGTCGGACATCCGGTTCTAAATCGCGGACTTCGCGTTCAACTTCATGTAAGGCCGCGATGTAACGCAGTGCTTGCTCGGCAAGCACGCTTTTGCCTGTGATGTGCAAGTTGTATAACTTGCGGCGGGCGTGGGTCATACAGCCGATTTCCGTGACGCCGAGTGCAAAACTGGCTTTGTAGCCACCGTAGTCATCACAGACCAACTTACCTTTCCAATCTCCCAGAAAGTTGCGGGCATACTCGCCCGAGCGGCCGGGGCTGAAGTCATACACCACCGCGCTGATCGGTGCGGTTGTCGTTGTCGCATAACCCCAGACGTAAGCCCGATGGGTTTTCTTCTCGCCCGGTGCGAGCATCTGCACCGGCGTTTCATCGACATGCACCACGTTGTGTTCAAGCACGACTTCGCGCAGGGCATCGACCAGCGGCTGCAACTGCACGCCGCAAACACCGACCCAACTGGCCAAGGTTGAACGAGGAGTTGCAAGATCGGCCCGCCCGAAGATTTGCTCCTGGCGGTACAGCGGTAAATGATTGGCGTATTTCGCGATCATCAACTGGGCCAGCAGCCCGGAAGTCGGGATGCCTTTGTCGATGACTTGCGCGGGAACCGGAGCCTGGATCAAGGTTTCGCAGTTGTTGCAGACCCATTTGCCGCGAACGTGCCGTTCAACGCTGAACACGCCCGGCGTGTAGTCGAGCTTTTCGCTGACGTCTTCGACGATATGCTTGAGGGCGCAGCCGCATGGGCATTGGGTGTTGTCAGGTTCGTGATGAATTAGTGTGCGAGGAAACTCGTCAGGCAGAGCAGTACGTTTGGGGTGCTGACGGGCTGGTGATTGCGCGGGTTTGGGGGCCAGGATTTCAAGCTCGGCTTCGATGGCGGCCAGGTCGGCTTCAATCAGGTCGTCGAGCAAGCTGGCCTGACCAGGGCTTAAGGACTCGGAACGTTTGGCGAAGCGGTGACGCTTGAGCTGGGCTATCTCGTGAATGAGCTGCTGGTTGCGGGTCTTTTGGTGCAGCACTTCTTTATCAAGGCGTTCGACATGCTCAAGCAGTTGCGCAGCGAAGCTGCGCAGTTGTTCGGTGTCGAGCTGATCGAGAGGGGGCATAGGAATCATGGCGATGACTCTGCCCGATCTGCTGATCGATGTCTGTCATCCATGTCTCTTAATGGTTACGGATGGCTCCGTCAGACCCAAGCCGCTGCCAGGGAAGACCGACCACCAGAGCCTGTAACTGCTCGGGACTTAACGCCATCTGATTGCCATGCCGATTACCTGGCCAGGAGGATTTTCCCTGATGCAAACGGCGTGCCGCCAGCCAAACGCCCTGGCAAACTCAGTGGGTGAAGCACCGCTTGAGCGTTACAACGTGGCACCAACCACCCAAGTCGCCCTGCTCCACCAGCAAGATGAAACGCTACACGCAGACCTGGTGCGGTGGGGTTGGCTTCTTGCCAGTGGCCCATGCGCTACCCTGCTGGTGCCATCTCGACCGCTACACAACGCCCTTTCGTCCGCACCTTCTGCACCAGCCGCGCTCTGTTGACGAACACATTGATCTCGCAACTGCCTGAGTGCTGTACGTCTTCCCAGTATTCTGCGTGCACAAGTTGCCCGTTCTGCGGCCCCGTGTAAGTACCCGCTGCTTCACGTGAGACATAGCTACTGTCACGTACATACCTAAGCACTACCATATCTTCCGCCGGCGCCACCATGATCTGCCTTGGCACACCGAAGAAGTCGATCAGTTCGCCCACCGGGCGATCTTTCCAGGCACTGCTGGCCGACAATGATGCACAGCCACTGAGCAAGGTGGCGAGCAGGGCCAACATAAACAATCGGTTCATAAGGTCTTCTCCCTGAAGGTCGCGTTACTTGGCAGGCATCTGCGCGAACCCTTCATCTATCTTCTGCATGATGGCCGTCTTGGCGGCCTCGCGGTTCAATATCTCGAAGAACTGCGGCCCTGCCTTGCTCATTTGCGACGCGGACATCACACCCAAGTGCTCCATCTTCTTGGCCTGGCGTTCAGTCGGCTTACAGACAAAGTCACGGCTTTGCACCAACCAGGCGTCAGGTTTGCTCTGCCATTGGCTGGAATACTTCGTATTGCGAAGCTCATTGAACACGCTGCGAAAATCCGCTGCCCCCATTATTCGCACGCGGTTCTTCGCACAATCGATTTCGACATCGTAAGCGGTGAAGTTGGGTTTACCGGGCTCTTCGTAAAGTTGATAGACACCCAATGATTTCGCGCCAC
Source organism: Pseudomonas sp. ICMP 8385 (assembly GCF_002699915.1). NCBI lineage: Bacteria > Pseudomonadati > Pseudomonadota > Gammaproteobacteria > Pseudomonadales > Pseudomonadaceae > Pseudomonas > Pseudomonas sp. ICMP 8385. The sequence continues at coordinate 8,114 of NZ_LKBY01000118.1, forward strand.
CTGGGCGATTGACGATGTGAGTGGGGTCGCCGTCTGCGATGAACACCTGATTCTTGCCCAAGGCACCTTGGTGGTGAACGACCCAGAAGTCGCCCTTCAGCACTTCGCTCGCCTGGGCAGAGAGGGCACTACACAGTAATGCGACAGGTAGGAGATGCCTTGTAAAAGCGATCATAGGGGCGGTCCTTTGCCGTTATTTTTGAAGACAATAGCTTCACACCCTGGACATGAGGCAAAGGGCCACCTAGCACATTCGTACTATACATAAGAGACTTCTACGCCAATACCATCGTGACACAGGCGGCCATGTGCTTCGGCGCTAAAGCACTAGAAAAAGGATTCTGGAAAATGTTAAAGAAAATAACCATAGCTGGTTTCACTCTTGCACTTACAGGATGCGGACTTCTTCCTCCCCCAGCGCCACCCGCTCCCCCCACAGTCGAGCACTCTATTGCAAGCAAGACCGAAATCGCCGATGCAAAAAGAAAGCTGCTCAGACGTATATCAGACCCTGACTCCGCGAAATTTGAAACTATTTACAAATTCAAGGGGCGCTTCGCTAGCGGTAAAAGCTATGAAGGAGTCTGTGGGTATGTAAATTATAAAGGCGCAGAAGGTGGCTATGAAGGATTTACACCATTTATGGTCGTTGGAGATGTGGTCTCTTATTACGGTGACCATTTACCACACAACTACCATATCCTCAAAAGTTTTTGCACAAAGTCACGATCAAGCTAATAGGCAGAGGCCGGTAAGTAAAGGTCAAGTTAGCCTTTGAGATCAATAGCAAGTACTACCGAACCTATATTAATACTTTCCTAGGCTAGTGCCCCGAATGGCTAGCCGGTCTGGATGTTAACGCATCCGCCCGGCTCACTTCTTTTCAGACTGTTGTTTCGCGCCTATAGGCCTGACAGGCCTTGAGTAGGATTAGGTCTCGGTCGTCGGCTTGCATGATGAACTTCATACAGGCCCTTATCTTTTCCGCAGCGCAATTTTAGACCCCTCTCTGCAACTCCCATCATCCGGCGTCCTGCCAAGCGTTTTTCACGTGTACGGCGTAGCAACACGCGAGCTTTTGTCATAAAACAGCCGAGTGTCAGTGATAGGTTCACATCAGGTCTCACTTCATCAAAGGAATGGATTATGAACGCCTCATACCTGCTGATGCTGGGCGCACTGGGTCTAACACTTTCACCGTTGATCTACGCCACGTCCGAGGTTGATGCCGAGGAAAAAAGTCAGTTACGCAAGCTTTTTTGCGAGTCAAAGGGCGGATCTGATGTTCATCGGCACGGTCCTTGAATTCAGTTATGCCGATCCCGTTTACTCACGGATTCGCTACGGGTCTACCCGAGCCACCGCAAGCATGACGATAACGCAGTGAGGCTGACCATGAGGAATATGCCTGGTTTTTTCAGAACCGTTGCCAGAATGGGCGTATTGCTGACAACGATACCGTTGTCTCTTTCTGGCTGCGCTCAAGAACCGCCCAAGACGGTAAGCCAAGACGCCACGCGACGGGTGTCGGTGATCTGCTCCAGCAGCATCCCTACGGACGCCACCCCGTGTCAGCAAAAAGCCGAATCGGTATGTCAAGGTGCCGTGAAACTACACTCCGTCAAACCACCCACCAAGGTCATCGTCGCAGAAGGCATCTCCCAGCACCCATTAACGGTTGCCTACACCTATGACACGGTTTACCTCTGTGAGAACTTACCCTCAAGCACGTTGTGACACGACCGCATCGGCGCCGCCCATCTATTGATGGCCTGGTTCCCAGCGTTACGCACCTGTGCGCCCCACAACTTTACTACCTGTTCCGCCCTGCAAACTCGTGAACTCAAGAATCACCGTAAAACGCTGCTGCTCAAGGATCACCTCAATCTGCCAACCCAATTTTGCGCATAACTGACGCATCAATTGCAGCCCCAGGCCGTAACCGAAATCATTGGACTCCTCCCGCGGCTTGGCCTCCCGGACGTGATTGGCAATCACCAACCGGGGATAGTCGAAGCTGATTTCTACCTGGCCTTCTTCCGCGTATTGCAGCGCATTGCGCAGGAAGTTGCCGATCACGATGCGACACGCGGTGGGGGGGAGTCGGCAGGGTTCGTTGTGGATGTCGACAAGCAGCTCGATATCCCGGTTGCCGATCAGGTAGCGATGTTTGTCAATCAACTCGCCCACCAACGCGCTCAGGTCAATGTCTTCCTGCGGCAACGGTTCGGGGCGCTCGCGGCTCATCCACAGCAAGGTCTCGGCGATAAGCTGCATATTCAGCACCGAGCGCTCAATACGTTGCAGGGCGGGTGGCAGGACACCGCCGGCCTGCAGGGTCAGCAGTTCTATATTGGCCTTGAGCACCGCCAGCGGGGTTCGCAGTTCATGGCTGGTGTAGCGCAACAGGCGCCCTTCGCGCTGGCTGGCGGCCTGCACTTGCTCAACACTCTGGGCCAGGGCGTCGGCCAGGGTATTGAACTCCTTGAAGCTGAAATCCGGGCGTTTGCAGGCCATGGCATCAGGGTTTTTCAGGGTGCCGGACCATTGGGCCAGGCGCCCCAGCGGCCGCACCAGCCACCAGACCAACAGGGCGATGATGATCAGCGCCGGCACGAACACCGCCAGGCTGATAAACACGACGCCTTGCAGGACCTGGTCAAAGTAGGCGTCGGACAGCGGCGTCTCGACCTCGCCACCCTCTTCGTGATCATGGTCGATGTCATACATATACAGGGTCTTGCCGTCGCCCAGGGGCTGGGAAAGGACCGCCCGGACCTCTGTGTCGTCGTCATCGGAGTCGGTATCACCAAAGACCTGGACCGCGCCGAAGGACATGCTCGGCGGTGCCTTGAGCAACTCACGCACACTGGCCGGCAAGGCTTCCTTGCCGATGACGGACTCGAAGAAGTAATTGTGCGGGGGTGGCGTGGTCGGGTCCTTCTCGTAGTGCCTGACGAAATACCGGGCCTCCTCTTCCATCATCGCGCTGGCGGTGTAGAGCAGGCCGCGCACGGTGTATACCGGCAGCAGCTGGCTGTAGATCAGTAACACCACGGCAATCAGGAACAGGAAGCTGCCGCTGATCACCCACTTCAGGCTCAGGCCGTTACGCATGGGGTTTGACCTGAATACCGACCCCGGGAAGGGTGTGGATCAACGGCCGGTTGAAGGGTTTGTCGACCGCCTTGCGCAGCCGATGCATGTGGACCTTGAGGGTATTGCTGTCCGGCGGTTCGTCGCCCCAGATTGTGGTTTCCAGGCGTTCCCGGGGCACGGGTTCAGGGCTGGCGCGCATCAGGTACTCCAGCAAGGTCCAGCAGATGGGCGACAAATGCAGTACCTGCCCGGCGCGGCTGACGGTGCGGGTCGTCAGCTCCATCACCAGGTCGTCCACTTGCAGGCGGCTGGTCTGGCTGCTGCGGCGCATGCTCAGGGCACGAATCCTGGCGACCAGTTCGGCCAGCTCGAAGGGCTTGACCAGATAGTCGTCGGCGCCTGCTGCAAAGCTGGCGAGCTTGTCCGGGAGGGCGTCCAGTGAAGTGAGCATCAGGATCGGCGTCTGGCTGCCTTGCGCGCGTAACCGTTCGCACACTTGCTGGCCGTCCAGGCGCGGCAACATGATGTCCAGGAGGATCACGTCGTAATGCTGGTCGAGTGCCAGGTTAAGACCGGCCTGGCCATTGCTGACGTGGTCGCAGACCATGCCGCTGATCTCCAGGTATTCGATGATGGTCGTGGCCAGGTCAAGGTTGTCCTCGACCAGCAACAGATGAATATGCACGGGAACGTCCCCTCGGACAGGTGTTGCGCAGAGGGTTGAAGGATAACGGAAGTCGCGCGATTTCCCGTGGATGTTTACCTCGCGTTAACCCGCCACTCTCTAAGCTGGCCTCTTCCTATCCAGAGGTCATCACCGTCATGAACCGTTACTCGATGGTCAAAAGAGTCCTGCTGGCCTTGATTCTCTTCGCCCTGATGGCCAGCGTCCTGCCCGCTCGCGGGCATCGGGGGGAAGGCAGCCGGTTTCTGCTGGGCACGAGCATCGAGCAGGCAGCTCCGTGCTGTGGCGCCAATGCCTTCCGATAGCGGCACCCGTTACACCTGGCAGGTGGTGATATGCCTGGGGGTGATTATGGGGGTATCGATTGCGATGGGCGCCTATATCATGCATTTGAATGCGCGCATTGATAAGCAGCGAGAACTGTCGCCGGTGTATCTGCACGACTGTGACAGCGGGCGCGGGGGGTTTATTGTCTACCCCGATGGCCGGCGCAGCAGTGACAATTGCTACCCCATCGATGAGGCTGAAGCGACGGGCGCCGACCTGACGCCGGACCTGCCAGGCCCGCGCCGCACGGAATGGCTCAAATACATCCTGCCTGCCGCTGAGCCCGCCCCAAGAACGCCCAAGGGGGCCCGGACGGTCTGATCAGCACCTCCAGGCCCCAGCCCAAACCCCGGCACACCAGCCTGCAAGCTGCATCTGATACGCTTTTTTCTTTATCAGCTGCATCTGTACCGAACAGCCCACAACCCCGACAATGGCTCATCGGCAGGAACCCTCCTGCCACCCTTCTGCCTTTTGGAGGCCCCATGGCTAAGATGGCACTTTTTCTGTTTGGGTTTCTGGCACTGACCATCGGGATCGGCCTGCTTGCCACCATCTCACCGGTCTGAGCCCTGGCCCGCAAAGGCCTCGGCTCTTTAGCCGGCAAAAAACATCGGGTACAACGACAGCACCAACAGCCCCGCCATCGACCCGTTGAAGATTTTCAACCAGCGAGGCTCACGCAGGATATTGCGCAAACCGGTGCCACACCCGGCCCACACGCACACACTGGGCAGGTTGACCACGGCAAACACCACGGCGATGACCAGCACGTTGGTGAAGTAACCTTCAGCCGGTGTATAGGTGGTGATCGCCCCCAACGCCATGACCCAGGCCTTGGGGTTGACCCATTGGAACACCGCGGCGGCAAGAAAGGTCATGGGCTTGCGCTTGCCGTCCGTGTCGTCTGACATCGCGCTGGAGGTCGCAATCTTCCACGCCAGGTACAACAAGTACGCCGCCCCGATATAACGCAACGCGGTGTACGCCCAAGGCAATGCCTTGAACACCTCCCCCAGGCCCAGGCCGACCGAAATCACCAACACCATAAAGCCCACGCTGATCCCCAGGGCATGGGGAATCGAACGGCGAAAACCGAAGTTCACCCCCGACGCCAACAGCATGGTGTTATTGGGGCCAGGGGTAATCGAAGAGACGAAGGCAAACAGCGCAAAGGCCGACAGCAGGCTGGTGGACATCAACATGGGGCGTTATCCGGGCAAATTATTGTTGCCCTGACAGTAGAGCGTTCTGTGACGCCTCGCCCCGTACAGCTAGGGGTAGATCGAGAGATACAATTTGGAGGGTGTTCCGCCAAGTTCCCCACTCAAGGCCGCTGACAACCTGCAATAAAGATCCATGTGGGAGCTGCTGCGATGAGCCTAGTACTCTGGATGGTTCAACCCCGCTCTGCTATGGTGCTGTCATCTGAAAACCCTGGCTGTCGCGCACCTACAGCCCTCAAGGAGTCAGCATGTTCAGCCACATCACCGTAGGCACCAACGACCTGGATAAAGCCGCCGCATTCTACGATGCCGTATTGATCCCACTGGGCCTGTGCCGCCGCCCTGTGACCCCGGATGACGGGCCCTCTTCCGCTTGCTGGATCACCCCAGGCAGCCCAATGCCACGTTTCTATGTCTACTCCCCTTACAACCGCCAGGACGCCACAGCGGGCAATGGCAGCATGGTGGCTTTCTCTGCCCCCTCTCCCGATGCCGTCGATGTGGCTTATGCCGCCGGAGTGCTGGCGGGTGGACTCAATGACGGCGAGCCCGGCCCACGCCCGCATTATGGCGACGGTTACTATGGCGCCTATCTGCGGGACCCGGACGGGAACAAAGTGCATATCGTGCATCGCGGCGATCTCCAGGCCACGGCATAAAGGCCAGACCGCTGCGAATAATGGCCGCGCTTCTCAAGCCCCAAGTTCCATCCAACTCAACCGGAACGCTGGGTCACTGTCAGTAAGATCCCGAAGCCCACAAGCAGGCCGCCAAAGATGCGATCAATCCAATGTCGCGCGGCCATTAACCGTTCGCGCACCATCCCGGCCGAGAAACATAGCGCGACAAGGCTGAACCACAGCACATGCGCGCCAGCGATAAATAACCCATAGGCCATTTGCACGGTCAACGGGGTGTCTGCTCGTACTACCCCCATGAACAGGCTGACGATGAAGATCGATGTTTTCGGATTCAACGCATTCGTCAGAAACCCCGTACGCAGCGCTGCCAGATCCGACATAGCCGGTGGCGCGGCGTCCAACGGTTCAAGGGCCGGCTTGGAGCGAAGCATCTTGATGCCCAAGTAGACGAGATAGGCCGCTCCAGCCAGCTTCAATACATTGAACAACCAAGGTGTCTGTTGCAGCACCACCCCGAGCCCAAGCAGCGTGTAGCCCACGTGGACAAGCACCCCCAGGCCAATTCCCACAGCGGTGAACACCCCTGCCCGTCGAGACAGGAGCAATCCGTTGCGCGATACCATGGCGAAATCTGGCCCCGGACTGATGCATGCAAGGAGTGTGATGGTGATTACTGCTATCCATTCGCCCATGTTGTACCCTTTGATCTATTGGTCGTATGACGCAATATTTACAGATCTTATGCCTGGGTAATAACGATGATTCCTGAAGGAAATAGTGACTGCAACTCACTGATTTCTGAGAGCCGCATGCCGTCTCTGCTTGCATTGCGCTGCTTTGAATCAGCCGCCCGCCTCGAAAACTTCGCCCGTGCGGCTGACGAACTGCACCTGACCCCTGGTGCCATTAGCCGCGCAGTGCGCCTGCTGGAAGAGGATTTGGGCGTTGATCTGTTCGAGCGGCGCAGCCGAAGGGTGTTCTTGACCGAGGCCGGAAGACGCCTGGCAAAAGCGGTCAGTGAAGGGCTTGGCTTGATAAACCAGACCGTGCGCGGGATACGCACCGATGCCCGGCGAACCCGCCAGCTGGTCTTGTCCTGCGAGCCAACGCTGCTGATGCGCTGGTTGATCCCTCGTTGGAGCGACTTCCAGGCCCATCATCAAGGGCTGGACATTCACCTGGTTGCCGGCGGTGGCCCCTTCTCATTCAACCAGGGGATCGACCTGGCCATTCGCCGGGACGACTTCCCCCGACCTGCCGACTACCATGCCGAGCCCCTATTCCCAGAGAAGGTCGGCCCAGTGTGCCGGCCGGAAAAGGCCGAGCAGTGGTTTGGCAAACGCAGGCAAGCCCTGCTCTCCTCAGCCCCGCTGCTGCAGACGACGAGCCGGCCTACGGCTTGGCAAGAGTGGGCCAGTGCAAAAGGACTGCCCACTCCGGCCATGGACATGCAACCATTTGAGCACTTTTACTTCAGCATCCAGGCGGCTGTTGCAGGCCTTGGAGTGGCCATTGGCCCGTGGCACTTGGTGCGCGACGATATCCAAAGCGGTGTGTTAGCCGCGCCATTGGGATTTGTTGAAGATGGCTCGCAGTACTGCCTACTCTCGCCTACCGCACCTAAGCCGGGTAGCGTGGAAATGAAACTGCTTGAATGGTTGCAGGCTGTGGGCTGACGTTTATGGGTTTTCGTGACATCCGTTGCGACCCGCTTGCTGATCGACACGTTTTCATCAGCATGGGGGCAGTCTTCACTCTTTAAAAAATCAACACGTTTTCACGTGATCAGTTTCACCACAGCGCCAACGTATAGTTAAAGATCAAACGGTTCTCATCTATATCGCTACCAAAATTGCGGGAACGCACGGTTGCGTTGCGCAATTTGATACCCACATTTTTCATTGGACCGCTTTGAATCACGTAACCCAGGTCGGTATTGCGCTCCCACTCCGAACCCTCGGGAAGACCGCCCCCCAACTCAATGCTATCCCCTTTCACATAACGAGTCATAAAGGTCAGGCCAGGAACCCCCAGGGCGGTAAAGTCATACTCGTAGCGGGCTTGCATCGAACGTTCATTACGGTTGGCGAACTCAGATATTTGCACGAGGTTAACCAAGAATGGATCGCCATTACCCAGATAGGGATACCCCGTTTTCCCATTCATTTTCTGGAAGGTAACCGTAAATGCATGACTATCCAAAGTATAAGTAAACATCCCACCCAGAGCCCGGTTATCAACGTTGCTGTTGGTCCCATTCTTGGCCCAAGCATAGCGTAAGTCGGTTTTCAGGACCTGGCCCTGGGCAATGGGCAACGTATGCACCAGATTGATAATCTTCTGCTCATAGAGCCCCTCCAACCGGCCATAGTGCAGCCCCGTTGCGAGCCTTGGCTGCCACTGGTAGGTCAACCCTGCAAAGTCGAAACGATCACTGCTCTTGCCTACCACAATCCCCTTGGCTCCTCCCGTGGTGATGGTCATCTTTTCTGCATTCGACGAGTCGCGCTGACTGACCCTGTCCAGGCGGCCAAAATCCAACGTCAGTCCATCAATCTCAGAACTGTTCAGATGAGCCCCCCGATAGGTCTGCTGTATCAGGCGGGTGTCGTTGGCCAGCACAGTGGGAAGCCTGGGAATCAGCGTACCGACCTTCAATTGACTGTTTGAAGCACGCAACTTGATGGTGGGCCCTAAGCGTCCGAAATCGTCAGGCGCTCGACGCGGTGCTGAGCGCCCCCGAGGAAGTAGTCCACTGCCGGCTCTATCTGGGCTCGAATCCAGCTTGATGCCCAACTGGCCAATCATATCGAGCCCCACACCCACCGGGCCCGAGGTGTAACCGGAGGCATAGCGCAATGTAAATGCCTGTGCCCACTCCTCCTGCTTGGATTGTGTGGCAGTCGGCTGGCGAAAGTCGCGGTTAAAGTAGAAATTACGCATATCGATGCTGGCTTTACTGTCACTGATAAAATCCGCAAAGGCCTGAGGCACCGTCAGGGTAAAAAACAACGGGGTTATCAGCAAAGTAAGCGGACGCGCAGATACACAACGAAAGAAGGTCATTGTTTTTATTCTCGACGATCAAGCGATAAAAATGGCCGCATCCCGAACAACATGCGAATACACGGAATACTCATCCAAATAACATCAAGTTGTACGGTATGAGTCGGGGCAGGGTTTTGTCGATTCCAGCGATAAGGGCGCGAGCACGCCTTCCTCAGTAGGTTTCTCTCCAGAGGATCGGACTTTCAAAATGAATAACGCGACCGGAATAAAGCAGAAGAAGGAGCAAAACAAGCTGGTAACGGGACATCGGACTAGCGCCAAGCGCAGTACGAAAACTGACAATCTGATTCTGCATCGCAAGGTACCTTTTATTTTTTTAGGGTTACCGCATGGCATGGGACGGGTGAAATCGCTTACAGGTTTTTAATCTAAACAGCCTTTTTCATTTTCGTAATCGAATTACGCCAAACGTAATTCCTCCAGGAAAGCTCGTCAACCCCAAAATATCAACCTTCCGTCTTATAGCTTAAAGGAATATGAGAATTCCTTTTTGATATAAAAACCACAAAGACGAAATCAAAATTTTCGCCATCGTCGGCGACAAAAAAATCAACGCTGCCATTCAATTCCTAGCGGCAGTTAAATTAATAAAATTAAAGACTTTAAACTTGGCAAAACTCTATCGTCATTTAAAAGGTTACTACAAGACCCCGTAAGATGGTATATCCATAATCTCCGCAAGGAAACTAGCTCCCTCCTGGTCGGCGAATTTGAGACACGCATCCGGGGCAGTTGTTTATCAATTAATAAGAAATCTTTAGAACATAATTAAGTTTATTGTTATTTTTTTCCTGAGTATTTTTGTCTACCTTGGCGACTCACCTAGAGGAGATCGTCATGAGCAGCGTAAAGAGGAAGTTTGGCATCTCAGTTTGGGGGCTGGGGCTGTCTATTCTTCCAATAATATCGACACCCGCTCTGGCCGAAAACCTAAAAGATCAGATCGGCATGGCCCGTCATCTCGGTACTGCTACTTGGGCGCGTTGCGCGCTTGAGTTAGAAAAACCAGGCGCCAAAGCTTTTGAACTCTCTCACGAGCGGGCCAATGAGATGCCACAAGCGAAGTTCGCCGAGAACGAACAGTATCGCTTTGATGCCCCGCATGGCCTACCTAATACTCGCCACGGCTTCAACACCGAATCGGTCCAAGGAAATATCGGGGGGCAAGGCACTCAGATCGATGCCCTTGGCCACTTCGGGTATCTTCCATTCATATGGGATGGCAAGGGTGAGTTTCCAAAAGACAAACTCAAATACTACGGAGGCTGGACACATCAGCAGATCAAACCTACCGATGATTCAAGGCTCCAAGCCCTGGGAATCGAAAAAGTCCCGCCCATTGTAACCTCCGCCATCTTGCTGGATGCCGCTCGCTACCTGAATAATGGCAAGCGTCTCAACGACAATCAGATTATCAGCCAGGCTGATATCGAAGGCATGCTAAAAGCACAAGGGCTGGCCAAACGAGGTCTCCTGCCCGGAGATATGCTGCTGATTTACACAGGCTGGGGTAAGAACTGGGATGAAGCTCCAGCAAAGTATTACACCCAGGGCCCGGGGCTCGGTTATGACGCAGCGCTTTATTTGCAGCAGCATGAAATCGTGGCAGTCGCTTTGGATAACCCGTTCACTGACCCAGCTCCAAAAGGCATGCTCGACGGCACGAAACAACCGGAGGGAACACCTAAGGGGCTCCCCTTCGCTATCCACCATAACAATCTGACTCAGGCGGGCATCTATCAGATCCAGAACGCCAAGCTGGACGAACTGGCAGAAAACCAGGTCTGGTCATCTTGCGCAATAGTCCTGCCCTTGAAGATCAAAGGGGGTGCTCAATCTCCCGTGAGGCCCGTCGCTATTGGAGCGGCTTCGAGCTAATTCCCTCCAGGCCGTCCCGCCAGAGTGGCGAGGAAGGATCTAAGCCAGATGAAATGCTCTGGAGGCTGTATAAAAACGGGACTATAAAAACGGGACAGATTTATTTTCGGAGAACAGGCCACTTTTTTCGATAAATAAATCCGCCCCCCCTTATGTCCCTCTGTTGCATTTTCACCGTATTAGCCGGGATGCGATCTTCAAGGTTGCATGAGTAAAACAGTCGCTCCTCGCCCCCATCATGCTGTGTAAGCTCCCGCCGGACAATGAAGAGATTTTGCTGCAAGCCACACAGGGGAACGACCTCTTCAATAAAATCGGAAGAAAGCGGTCAGTCGACTGATTAGACTGCGCCGGTTACGCTGGCGTTTTTCGCATCAATGGAAGAGCGTATGACAAAGGTGTACCAGGGAAGCTGCCTATGCACAGCCGTCAGTTACGAGCTATCCGCCACACCGAAAGCAGTGATTCATTGTCATTGCAGCCAGTGCCGCAAAGGTCATGGGGCAGCATTTGCTTCTTACGGCAGTGTTCCGCATAGCGCGCTGCGCATAGTTGGTGGCTCCGTCCATATCAAAACTTATGCATCGTCAAAGACGGTAGTACGCGAGTTTTGCACGCAGTGCGGGTCGGCATTGTTCTGGTCACGGTCTCAAGGCGAGTTTGCCAACTGGGTTTCAATAGCACTGGGCACGCTTGATACACCCTTCTTGCCTCAAAAGCAGAAACACATCCATCTCGACTCCGCAGCCCACTGGTACATACTCTTCAACCCATGCCCTCAGGTCGACTGAAGGCTTTGGGTCGAAACGCTCCTGTCTTTGACACGTACTCCCCCCACAACACATCCAGTACCTGTTGCGTAGGCTGTTCGACGTCCCCGCCACGGTGGGCCAGCCTCATGCCTTGAGCAAACTCGGCTAGGCCCCCTTACGTCGCTATAGTCGACTCTATTGGCGACCGTACTTCCAGGAGCTTTTCCAGTGTCTGACCTGCCGCCCCATTGCGCTTACACAAAACGCTTCAACGCCGTGCTCGCCTACATTGATGGCAATCTCGAAGGTGACCTGTCGGTGAAGACGTTGAGCCGTGTGGCAAACTTTTCGGCATTTCACTTCCACCGCCAATTCACCGCGTTCGTTGGCGTGCCGGTCTCACGTTATGTGCAACTGATGCGCCTACGCCGCGCGGCACATCGCCTGGCGGCCCTTGCGGATCACTCGGTGCTGGACGCGGCACTCGATGCCGGCTTTGAAAGCCCCGAGGCATTTTGCAGGGCGTTCAAGCGGGCGATCGGCATGACACCGAGTGCATTTAGCAAGGAACCGAACTGGCAGGTCTGGAATACGGTCTTCGCAATCCCTCACTTTTCCAGGACTATCATCATGCAAGTAAGAATCGTGGATTTCCCCGAGGTCAAAGTAGCAGCGCTTGAGCACTGCGGCCCTCCCGGGCTCGTCAATGAGAGTGTGCGCAAGTTCATCGAATGGCGAATCCAGAGCGGTCAGTCGCCGCAGGCATCGAGTCGTACCTTCGGCATTCCCTATAACAACCCCGACACAACACCTCCCCAAGCATTCCGCTTCGCAATCTGCGGCGAGATTCATGAGGCGGTGGCGCCGAATGAGTTCGGCGTGCACGAGCTCGTCATTCCTGGCGGGCGCTGCGTTGTGGTGCGACACGCGGGGTCACCGGATCATATTGGCGAAACGATCTACCCGATTTACCGCGACTGGCTTCCTACCAGTGGAGAGGAACTGCGTGACCAGCCACTGTTTTTCAACTACCTGAGCACCTATCCCCAGACGCCGATGGATCAATGGCAAACGGATATTTATGTTCCGCTGCAATAGGGGGAGTAAGTAGTTTTTGGCCTTGAGTTGGCGGCAGTGAGAGAAATTGTGGCAGATTTATCAGAGATAAATAAATCTGCCCCTTTTCACTTAAAGTTATAGGTTCGACGCTGCCACTGCGGCGTCATCAATGAACGAGGCGACCTCAAAGGGTCTTGTCGCCAACGAAGCATGGCTGGTCGCTAAAGTAATCAGATTCTTTGGATTGAGCTTTGCTGACATTAATCTCTGATTTACGGGATCAATCATCCTGTCTTCGCTGGAAATCTGATACCACGATGGCTTTTTCTTCCATGCGGGGGCCGTAACTTTGTCACCGAAGGCACTAGCCAGTGGTGCTTTTTGGGTCACCGCCATGACCAAGGCCTCACTGTCTGATAGATCTTGGCAAAAGCTCTCATGGAACTTATCCGGTTTTACCCACAGATAACCGTCGCTATCAGGCTCAAGGTTGGCAGCTGCTTGAGGCAGGTTTCGCTGCGTAATTTCACCAGGACTCTCACCCGCATCAGGAGCGAATGCTGCAATATAAACGAGCCCGATCACGTTAGGCTGATCACCCGCTTCAGTAATAACAGCACCGCCGTACGAATGTCCCACAAGCAAAACTGGCCCCTTTTGTTGGGCAATCATCTTGCGAGTACGCTCAGCATCCTCGGCGAGGGAAGTCAGAGGCATTTCAACTGCATGTATGGACGTATAACCTTTGCGAGCCAGTTCAACAATTACCTTACTCCAATGTGCTGCACCGCCCCAAAAGCCGTGTACCAGCAAAATCGTAGGTTTATCACTCATTGCTCGACCCCTCTACCTGTCAGTAAAAACATCCGCATAGCGGAAGCGCATAGAATGGCGTGATACGCCATCAATCAACGCCAGAGGCACTCTGGATCGGTTTAGCAGCCCAAATCAGCCGCTGACCTTCGCTATACTCTCTTGGCCGGAGGATTATTATGGCGAGAGGAAACTATTTACCATGACTAAAACGCCAAAGAACGTGCTAAAACGCCATGACTCCGTACCTTTCAAAAAGGACATTAGAGACCCGGCTGCCGATGTCTTTTTTGATATATTCAGCAAAGCTGAAATGTGCAGTGAACTGCTTCCTGATCGACAATATAAAACCGATGAAAAACAGATATTTAATGGAGAAATCGCTTATTTTCACATAGTCCATCACGGAGTTTTTCTGCTTTATCCTCATGATACCAAGGAGCCGATCTCCCTCTCCCCGGGGGACATAATTTTCGCCCCAAGTGGCATCAGTCACTGCATCCAGTTTCAAGGCGTTTCATCGGAGAACGCTGAACACGCTTGTCCAGAACCTACTAAAAAAATCACGAGTGGATTTTTCAAGTTTGATAGCGTAGGTGGCCAAGCGTTGATGTTGGGCCTACCAAAATTTTTGCATGTATCAAGCAGACCAAGTATTGAGCCTGACACGCTTGGATCAAAAGAGTGGTTGGCGCTGACGGTCGCAGCGATGCAAAAAGAGATGGCGCTCCCGTCAATAGGGAGTGCGATTATGTTGTCTAGGATCATTGACCTGATGTTTATTTGGGCAATCCGAAATTGGCTTTTCACCGCTCCTGCCGAGATCACGGGCTGGATTGCGGCATTACGCGATTCAATGGTCGGCCACGCCCTTGCATTACTGCACTCAGAGCCTGGAGCAGATTGGACTGTAGAAAAACTCGCTCTTGAGGTCGGCCAATCGCGATCAAATTTTGCAAATAAATTTGGCCGGATGGTTGGAGACTCACCGATGCGATACTTGACTCGCTGGAGAATGCAGCTCGCAGGAAAACGCCTCAGGTCTTCAAACCAACGAGTATCAAAAATAGCGGAAGATCTGGGCTATGACTCTGATGTAGCTTTTAGTCGAGCCTTTCGCCGGGAGCTAGGACTGACACCAACTGAGTATCGCCTGAAATATGCTGTGTGATATTTCAGTAGGATCATATTAAACCGCCCTGTACGAATCCTCAGCAGTGCCCCTTAATCCTCAGACAGTAGCTGCCACCAGTCCTTCGCCTGCAAGCAGACTGTAACCGCCCACCCTGCCCCCCTCTCCTGAGAGGCCGACAGTAGACGGTTTTCCAAGCGTCGGTCTGCGCCCAAATCCACCCAACTGGCTCGCTAGTCAAACTGAATAAGACGGTTGAGACAGTGCGAGTGCCAAACATCTCGCGCAATTTCATAGCCTGGACGGTGTCAGGCAGTGCCAAATCACCCGTCAAGCGGTGCCAAATCCGACGCGCGCTTACACCTACGAAATAGAAAAGTTTTGGTACGCAAGCCCAAATGTTTTGGTACGCCCGCACTTTCCAACAGCCAATAAAAAACCCCGTAGACGTTAATCTACGGGGCTTTCAAGAGTGGAGGCCGAGGTCGGAATCGAACCGGCGTAGGCGGATTTGCAATCCGCTGCATAACCATTTTGCTACTCGGCCTCAAACGATCAATGCCAAAACCACTGACATTCACCGCCTATAAACTTGAGTGGGCTATGTAAGCTTGCCTCTACTCTATCTCATTGAAAACATTGAAGTTTTTTATACCTCAGTGCGTTCGATGGCGGCAATTATGTACTGATTTGCCGAGGCTGGCAAGCCCTTGATTTCAAAAAATATTCTTCTATGAAGCAGAACAGGGGCGGCTGGCCCCTGCCCTGTCTGCGCTTAGTAGCCCAGTGACAGCCCGGTATTGCGCCGTGGATCGTTGGCGCCATAGAAGCGGTTGTTACCCACCGGCTTGCCGTCCAGGGACGGGGCGCCGACGAGGATGGCGGCCAGGTGGTTGGCGTCTTGGGGGCCGGCGAATTTGTGGCCCCAGCTTTCGAGGATTTTCTGGGTGTCGGGGCTCAGGGCGAAGGTTTCGAGGTTGGTGCTGTCGGGCATCCACTGTTGGTGGAAGCGCGGGGCGTTGACGGCTTCCTGGATGTTCATCTTGTAGTCGATGACGTTGAGGATGGTCAGCAAGGTGGCGGTGATGATGCGGCTGCCGCCCGGTGTGCCGATGACCATCACCGCCTTGCCATCTTTGGTGACGATGGTCGGGCTCATGGACGACAGGGGCGCCTTGCCGGGGGCGATGGCGTTGGCTTCGCCCTGGACCAGGCCGTACATGTTGGGCACGCCGACCTTGACGGTGAAGTCGTCCATTTCGTCGTTGAGGATGACCCCGGTCTTGCTGGCCATGACGCCAGCACCGAACCAGTCGTTGAGGGTGTAGGTCACCGACACCGCGTTGCCCCATTTATCGACGATGGAGTAATGGGTGGTGTTGCTGCCTTCATGGGGCGCAACGCCGGGCTTGATGGCCATGGAGTCACCGGCTTTTTGCGGGTCGATGGCGGCGCGCAGTTTGGCCGCGTAGTCCTTGTCCAGCAGGTGGGCTACCGGGTTCTTTACAAAATCCGGGTCGCCCAGGTAGCTGTTGCGGTCCACGTAGGCGTGGCGCATGGCTTCGATCTGGTAATGGGTGCCCTGGGCCGAGCCGTAGCCCAGTTCGGCCATGGGGTAGCCTTCGAGGATGTTCATGATTTGGCAGATCACCAGGCCGCCCGAGCTGGGTGGTGGCGCCGAGACTACGTGGTAGCCGCGGTAGTCGCACTCGATGGGGGCCAGTTCGCGGGTCTGGTAGTTGTCCAGGTCGGCCTGGGCGATGATGCCCTTGCCGGCCTGGCTGGAGTCAACGATGGCCTTGGCCACCCAGCCTTTGTAGAAGCCATCGGTGCCCTTGGCGGAAATTTCCCGCAGGGTACGCGCCAGGTCTTTTTGCACCAGCTTCTGCCCGACCTGCAGTGGCTCACCCTTATTGAGGAAGATGCCGCGCAGGTCCTGGTCTTTTTTGAACTCTTCGGTGGCGCTGTGCAGCATGTCGATATCGCCCTGGTCGAGGGCAAAGCCATCTTCCGCGAGCTTGATCGCCGGCGCGATTACTTGGGCGCGCTTGAGGGTGCCGTATTTGCTCAAGGCCAGCTCCATGCCGGAGACGGTGCCGGGTACGCCGACCGCCAGGTGGCCTTTGGCGCTGAGGCCGGGGACGACATTGCCGTCTTTATCCAGGTACATATCGGCGGTGGCCGCCAACGGGGCTTTTTCGCGGAAGTCGAGGAAGGTTTTGCGCCCGTCCGCCAGTTGCACGGTCATGAATCCACCGCCGCCGAGGTTGCCCGCTGCCGGGTAGACCACCGCCAGGGCGTAACCCACGGCCACGGCCGCATCCACAGCGTTGCCGCCGGCCTTCAACACATCGACGCCCACATGGGTCGCCAAATGCTGGGCCGTCACCACCATGCCGTTTTCACCGGCCACCGGGGCTTGGGAGGCCGCCTGCACACCGCTGAATGTGAGGACCAGGGCCGTCGCGATCAAGGTTCGGGTAAAGGGTTGGTAGTTCATCCGTGGATACTCTGTTTATTGGAAGCGTTAAACGTAGCCTCTTTCGCACACCAACCCCAGCCAAGTGGCGCTTTTCAGACAGAGCGTGTCGGTGACGGAATGCTATATTCGCCCCGCCCTCCTCCTTGCCCTGAGATACACCGATGCCCACGGTCGCCGACCCCATCCACGCGCTGTACCACAAGATCACCTGGAAGCTGATTCCCTTCCTGTGTTTCTGCTACCTGGCGGCCTACCTGGACCGCATCAACATCGGTTTTGCCAAGCTGCAGATGCAAGACCAGCTGCAGTTCAGCGAAACCGCGTTCGGCCTGGGCGCCGGCCTGTTTTTTGTCGGCTATATCCTGTTTGAAGTGCCCAGCAACCTGATCCTGGAGCGCGTCGGCGCGCGGATCTGGATTGCGCGCATCATGATCACCTGGGGCCTGCTCTCGGCCTGCACGCTGCTGGTCACCTCCACCACCCAGTTCTATGTGCTGCGGTTTTTGCTCGGCGTCGCCGAAGCCGGGTTCCTACCGGGGGTGCTGTATTACCTGACCACCTGGTTCCCCACCCATCGCCGCGGGCGGGTGATTGCACTGTTTATGATCGGCCTGCCACTGTCCAGTGTGATTGGCGGGCCGTTGTCCGGCTGGATCATGGGCCACTTCGACCAAATGGGCGGCCTGCGTGGCTGGCAATGGCTGTTCCTGCTTGAAGCACTGCCCAGTGTGCTGTTGGGGGTGCTGGCGCTCTGGGCGTTGCCCGATACCTACCACCAGGCCAAATGGTTGTCTGACGCCGAAAAGACCCTGCTGCAACAGCAGTTGCACGCCGATGACAGCCAGGCCGGCCACAGCCCACGGCGCTTTCACGATGGGTTCTTCAACCTCAAGGTGTGGATGCTCGGCGGGATCGACTTTTCGATCCTGCTCAGTGCCTACGCCATGGGCTTCTGGATGCCGACCCTGATCCGCAACGCGGGAATCAGCGACACCTTCCAGATCGGCCTGCTCACCGCCCTGCCCAGCTTGGCGGCGCTGGCCGGCATGCTGCTGATCGGCGCCAGTTCCGACAAATACCGCGAGCGCCGCTGGCACATTATCGTGCCGTTCCTGGTGGGCGCCGTGGCCATGGCCGGCAGCACGTTCTTCACCCATAACGTGGTCGCTACCGTGGCCCTGTTTGCCGTGGCGTCGGCGGCGATCCTCGGCGCAGTGCCGGTGTTTTTCAGCCTGCCGGCGACCTTCCTCACCGGCACCGCAGCAGCCACCGGCTTTGCCCTGGCCTGCTCCCTGGCGAACATCGCCGGGCTGGTCAGCAACTCGTTGATGGGCCTGGCCATCGACATCACCGGTAGCAGCGCCGGGGCCATGTGGTTCTTTGCCGCCAGCCTGCTGCTCAGTTGTTTGCTGGTGATTGCGTTGCCGGCGAAGTTGGTCAACCGATAGGCTGTGGGAGCGGGGCAGTCTCAATGACCGCTATGGGCCATGCCACTTGGCTGCTGCAACAGTGCCAGGTCTATCTCCTCGAAGCGCAGCACCCGCCCGCCGGTATCGGCCGCGACTTTCTGCGCCACCGCCTGCTCGGCAAACGAGGCCAGCACCACGCCCATGGCGCCCTTGAGCCCGGTGCCGAGCACGTAGTACGCGGTCCTGGCATCGATCAGATGGGCATCGTCCGGGGTCTCCCAGTGGCTGCGCCCCATGTCATGCACATACAGTTTTGACGGGGCATGATGGTTTTCCGGCTGCAACCACCAGCCGAGCATTTCTGCGGTCGAGCAGAATTTCTTCGCCGCGCCCTGCTCCACCACCTCGCCCTTGGGCCCTGGGAATTCGCTGATCACCATGCCGCACACATGGCACTCATCCGCTGGATGGAACGCCACCGGCCCATCCCCTGCCCCCGCCGCTACCGGTTTGTCACACCCCATCAGCAGCAGGCTCAACAGCAACACCCATCCCATTTTCATGCTTATTTGCTCCACCGATAAAAAAATCATGCCGCGCGCCGCCCAAACAGCCAATAGGCCCAGGCCAGCGGCCCGACGACCCACGCCACCAGGCACAACCACAACGCCGCCCCCGGCAGCGCCAGGTCCCCACCCAGGGCCATCACGCCGACCGATGCGGGGCCGGCATCGAAGCCCGACAGGTTGATCAGCCGGTACACATCCGCCGGGTTGAACAGCAGCAGCCAGGGCAACAGCGTCGGGCTGAACTGGCCTTCGCTGAGCACCAGCAGCGCCAACAACGCCAGGTCAAAGACCAGGACAAAAAAGAACCACACCCCCAGGGCCAACCCAGCCGCCGTGGACTTTTCCGCCGAAACGCTGCTCAACACATACGCCAGCCCCAAAAAGCCCCAGCCAAGCAAAGTCGAGGTCAGCATGAAGCGGCCAAAGGCCCAGAGCAGCAGGCTGAATTCGACGTCATCCACCAGCAGCGCGATGGCGAGCATGGCGCAGCCAAAACCGATAAAAGTCGCCAGCGCCAGGATCAGCCCATGCCCGACAAACTTGCCGAGCAGGATCTGCCCGCGCCCCAGGGGATAGGTAAGCAACAGCAGCAAGGTGCCGCTTTCGTCCTCGCCGACAATCGCGTCATAGGCCAGCAACAGCGCAATCAACGGCATCAGGAAAGTCGCCAGGCTAGCCAGGCTGGCGATGGTCGCCGGGATCGAGGTAAAGCCCAGTTGCCCGGACGCCGCCGCGCCGAGCCAGGCAATGCCGATGGCCAGCACCGCAAACAGCAGGCTGATGGCCAATAACCAACGGTTGCGCAGGCCGTCGCTGAACTCCTTGCGGGCCATGTTCCAGATCGGCGTCATTGGGCACGCTCCACAGGGCTATCCATGTAATGGCGATACAGGTCTTCCAGGGACGGCACGACGATTTCCACATCGCTGGGGCTGTCCTGGTCCAGCAACTGGCGCAGCAGGTCCAGTTTATTGCCATTGAACGCCGCCACTTGCAGCCCTTGCGCGCCCCAGCGCTGGGTCACGTGGCCGGCCTCGCTCCAGCGTTTTTGCAAGAGCGCCGCACGTTGCAGGCCGCTGCTGCGGATCAGGGTTGGCAGCCCGGCTTCTTCGCGCAAGGCCGCCAGGGTGCCGAGGGCCAGCAGGCGGCCCTGGGTGAGGATCGCTGCACGGTTGATATAGGCCTCCACGCCCGGCAGCACATGGGAGCAGAGGATGATGCTGGTGCCCTGCCCGCGCAGGCGGTCGAGCAGGCGATACAGGTCCTGGGTGGCAATCGGGTCGAGGCCCACGGTGGGCTCGTCGAGCAGCAGCAGGCGCGGCTCGCCCAGCAGGGCCTGGGCCAGGCCGAGGCGCTGGCGCATGCCCTTGGAATAGGTCTTGACCCGCCGCCGCGCCGCCGCTGTCAGGCCGACGTCTTCCAGCAACGTCAAGACCTGGCTCATCGGCGCGCCCTTGAGCCGGGCAAAATGCTGCAAGGTCTCCAGGCCGCTGAGTTGCGGGTAGAACGTGACGTTTTCCGGCAGATAGCCGAGCATCCGGCGCACCTGGGGATCACTGGGCGCGCGGCCAAACACCCGTACCTGGCCGCTGCTTGCCTGCAATAAACCGAGGATCAGTTTCATGCTGGTGGTCTTGCCCGCACCGTTATGGCCGAACAGCCCCAGCACCTCCCCGGGCGCCAGGCTCAGGCTCAAGTCATGCAGCACAGTGGCGGGCCCATAACGCTGGGTCACGCCTTCGATTTCGACGACAGGCATCATGCGGGCTCCTTGAGCAGGGAAAGCGTGGGGTCTTTCATCAGCGGATGACTGTCCATCACCCCCGGCGACTTGATCACCGGAAACGCCCGCTGCACCCAGCGCAACAACTCGATGCCGGGGCTGTTCATCAGCAGGCGCACCTGGGGGTACAGCCACAGCAGGCGGTCGACGTTATCGTTGGGCTCGTAGGCCACATCCCCCAGGCCATCGTTATTGCGGTCCCAGCCCAGGTAGTCGCTCCAGTAATTGCCGCGGCCATCCGCCGACCATTCCTGCAGGCGCGTGGCCACGTACTTGACCTGGCGCTGGTTGCCGACAAAGGCATTGTTGGCAAGCCGGTTGTCTTCGGAGCCTGCCGTAAGGTGAATACCCACCGCACTGCGGCCGAAGTGGTTGTGTTCAATGCTGTTGAACAGCGAGTTGTAGATAAACAGCGCCTTGCCTTCGGCCCCGGTGATCATGGTGTCGCCGGTGGTGCCGTCGCGCACGTCGTTGACCACGTTGTCGCGCAGGGTGGAATAGGTGATGTAGTTCATCAGGATCCCGTAGTTCTGGTCCTGCTCGGAGCGATTGCCGATCACCGTCAGCTTGCGGCTTTGCATCAGGGCATAGCCGGTGCGGGTGCGGCGGGTGATGTTGCCAAGCACCTGGTTGTCATTGGCGAACATGTAGTGGATGCCGTAGCGCAGGTCTTCCAGGGTGTTGCCTTGCAGCAGGTTGCCATTGGAGGTGTCGATGTAGATGCCGTCGCGGGCATCGCGCACCTGGTTGCCGATCACCCGCGCGCCCTTGACCGCGTACAGGTGGATGCCATTGCCCCGGTCCTGGGAGCGCATGGCCGGGTCGCCCTGGATCTGGTTGTCGATCACGCTCACATCCGCCGTGCCATCGACCCACACGCCAAAACCCTGGCCGCGCAAGCGGTTGTTCTTGACCAGCGCGCCGTGGGCCTTGGGCTGGATGAAGATGGCCGCGTTCATCGCGGTGAGGTCGTGGCCCCAATCGAGGAAGGTGCAGCCCTCGACGGTGACGTCGGGCGCGTTGATCAACAGGCTGTTGCCCTGGCCCTGGCTATGGATCACCGCACCGGGTTCGCAGGTCAGTTGCAGGGGTTGGTCGATGCTGTAGGAACCCTGGTAGTCGCCGGCGGGCAGGCGCCAGTGCTGCGGGCCGGCGGCGACCAACGGCAAGTCGGTGATGGGCACTACAGCGGCACTGGTTGTGGCCGAAGACAGCAGCCACACACACCCGATCAATAACGTAAGGGGTCGAGCCACGGAGTATTCCTTTTGATCAAAGCCCAATCTGTGGAGCGACACAAATCTGGTGTGGGAGCGGGCTTGCTCGCGATGGCGGTGGATCAGTCAAGTAATTCCTGGCTGACACACCGCCATCGCGAGCAAGCCCGCTCCCACATTGGTTGGTGCTCGCCGTTAAGTGCGCTCGACCAACATCCGCCCCACCATCTCCATATGCAGCGCATGGCAGAACCAGCTGCAGTAGTACCAATGCAGCCCCGGTTTGTCGGCGATAAAGGTGATGGAAGAGGTCTGCTGCGGGCTGATTTCCATGCTCACGCCATGGTTGGTCATGACAAAGCCGTGGGTCACGTCCTCGATCTGGTCGATGTTGGTGATGGTCACCGTGACCTCATCGCCATGCTTGACGGTGAACTCCGTCAGGCCATAGGTCGGTGCCATGGACGTCATGTACACCCGCACTTTCTTGCCGTCGCGGATCACCTTGTTATCGGTCTCCAGCTTGATCCCGTCCTTGGCCGCAATGGCCACGGTTTCGGCGAAGAACGGGTCGTTGCGCTCCCAGATTTTCTTGGTCTTGATCTGGTCGCGCCGCGCCATCACGCAGTCGTGGGGTTCGGCGAAGGTCGGGCCGTCGTGGACCAGTTTCATTTCATCGCCCGAGATGTCGATCAACTGGTCGTTTTCCGGGTGCAGGGGGCCGGTGGGCAGGAAGCGGTCCTTGGAGAACTTGCTCAGGACCATCAGCCATTGGCCGTCGGCATCCCGGGTTTCGGTGAGCGAGGCGTGGTTGTGGCCGGGTTGGTAATGCACATCGAGCTTCTGCTTGATGTAGTTGACCTTCTCGCCGCCGTAGGCGCGGATGGCTTCGGCGATGTTCCACTTGACCACCTGGCTGTCGATAAACAGCGTGGTGTAGGCAAAGCCCCGGCCGTCGTAGGTGGTGTGCAGCGGGCCCAGGCCCAGTTCCGGCTCGCCGACCACCACGCCACGCGGGTCTTTGATCTTGTCGCTGAACAGGTCGTCGAGCTTGTCGATGGCAATGATGGTGCAGGTCGGCGACAGCTTGCCGTTGGCGATAAAGTACTTGCCATCCGGCGAGGTGTTGCAGCCGTGGGGGTTCTTCGGCACCGGGATATAGCGGGTGAATTCGCTGTCCTTGCCATCGTCGCCCTTGCGCCCATCCACCACCGGCACCTTGACCCCGTCGAGGTTGATGAACTTGCCGGCCTTGATCGCCGCCTCGATGCGCGGGATGTTGAACACCACCACCCAGTCGCGCTCGTTGCGCATCATGCCACCCAGGTCGGAGGCCTTCTCCGAGTTGTAGCAGGTGGCCGCCGCGTATTTGCCGGTGTAGTCCATGTCGGCGTTGTCGAGGTTGCCGTCGACGATGACCTGGAAGGCCATTTCCATCTTCTCGGCGTCGATGGCGTTAAACATGGTGAAACTGTTTTTGTCTTGCAGGTCGAAGGTGTGGCCGTCATTGGGGTGCGGGATGATGAACTCGGCGTTGCAGAACACATACTTGGTATACGGCACCTTTTGCAGGCGCAGACCGTGGATCGCCTGGGCATTGGGCACGGTGACGATCTTGTCGCACTTCATGATATCCAGGCGGATCCGCGCCACGCGGGTGTTGGCCTTGTCGTTGATAAACAGGTATTTGCCGTCGTAGCGGCCATCGGTGGTGGACAAGTGCGGGTGATGGCAATCGCCGTTCTGGTACTTCGCGCCCTCGCCCAGGATGCGCTTGCTCTCGTTGGTCAGGCCCCAGCCGGTGGCGGAATCGACGTTGAACACCGGGATACGCATCAATTCACGCATCGACGGCACACCCAGTACCCGCACCTCACCCTGGTGGCCGCCGCTCCAGAACCCGTAGTACTGGTCCAGCTCACCTGGGCCCACATGGATCTTCGACTTCGCCTCCTTGGCCGCTGCCGCAAAGGACTCGCGGGTAAACACCGTACCGCCGATGGCCGAGGCCCCTGCCAGCACCGCGCCGGTGACGGCGCCAGTGCCAAGGAAGCCACGCCGGCTCATGCCTTCAGGTTCCGGGGTGGCCCCGGGCTTTTTCGCTTCGCTGTCGTTCATGATGTGCTCCAGATGGGAAAAGTGAGTGCCCAAGGCCGTCATTCAGGCACCGCCACCTGCACCACCGGGATCAATTGCCCAGGGGTGGGTGCGGCCTTGTTGCGTTTCTTGCGCTGGTTGATCAGGGGCGGGCATTTGTGGTCGTTGTGCCAGGTCATCTGGCAATCCAGGCAGTAGTGGCATTCATTGGCGTTGATATGGCCGTCGGGGTGGATCGCCTGGATCTCACATTCCTTGGCGCACAACTGGCACGGATCGCCACACTCCTTGCGCCGTTTGAGCCAGTCAAACAGCCTGAATTTGCTCGGGATCGCCAGCGCCGCGCCCAGCGGGCAGAGGTAGCGGCAGTAGACTTTGCGCGTGAACAGGTTGATCACCAGCAGTGCCACCGCGTACAGCACGAACCACCACTGGCGGTCGAAATGCAGGGTGATCGCGGTCTTGAACGGCTCCACTTCGGCAAACCGCTCGGCAGTGGCCATCGACTCCAGGGACAAGCCAAACAGCCCCAGCAGGATCAAATACTTGATCGCCCACAGCCGCTCATGCACGGCAAACGGCAGCTCGAACTGGCGCACCTTGAGCGTGCGCGCTGCCTCGTTGAGCAACTCCTGCAACGCTCCGAACGGGCACAGCCAGCCACAGAACACACCCCGGCCCCACAGCAGGATGCTGGCGGCGGTGAATACCCAGAGCATGAAGATCAGCGGGTCGGTGAGGAACAGCTCCCAGCGGAACTGCTGGAACAGCGCATGCACAAAGGTCAGCACATTGACCACCGACAACTGCACCAGGGCGTACCAGCCGATAAACACCACGGTAAACAGCAGGTAGCCACGGCGTACCCAATGCAACAGGCGCGGGCGCCGGGCCAGGCTGTCCTGCAAAAACAGAATCACCGTCAACAGCACCAGGGCCGCGCCCAGCACCAGGACCTGCCACTGTTTCTGGTACCAGATCGTCAGCCACATCGGCCGGTTGGCTTCGTCGATGGCGGCCTGTTCGGCGGCAGTCGGCAACGGGCGTTCCAGGTACGCCTCGGGCATCTGGTACGGCAATTCAAAACTGGTAAAGGTGCCGCTGACCGGGCCGGTCTGGCGCCGCACCAGCAGCTCCAGGGTCCACGCCGAGCCAGGGTCGAACCCGGCCTGGGGGCGCACGATAAACACCGACATTTCATCAAATTCGGGCATGCCCTCGGCGAACACGTCGTACAGGCGCTGGTGGTCCATATCGCGGAAGCTGATGACATTGCCAAACTGACGCAACTGCACCCGATCAAAAATCCCGCCGCGCACATAGCCCGAGCCCTTGAACGAAAAAATCCCGCGTCCCAGCACCGCGATGGCCTGCTCGCCGGGCTTGAGGCCCTGCATCAGCACGCGGTATTGCGCCTCGCCCAACAGGTTGCGGCCGATGGTCGGCGCGTTGAGATCGGCCACATACAAGTCGATAAACGTCTCGTCGACCTGCCCCGCCCCCGCCACGTCCACGCCTTCGGCCTCGGTGCTCTTGAAGGCGGCATCCACCTGGCCGCGCGTCAGGTGCAAGCGGCGCACCGCGCCATTGCCGGTCAACTGCGCCCAGTTGGCCGGCTCGAACAGGTCAGCGCGCACCAGCGCGACTTTCTGCGCGGTGCTGGCCTTGTCCTCGATCAGCTTGAGCGACACCGCCACTTCGTGGGCGGCGCGCATGATCACCTCATTGACCACCATCGCCGTGACCGTGGCACCGGCCACCGCATCCACGGTCACCGCCTGGCTGTCACTGGAATGCCCCACCACCACCCGCTGCTTGACGTTGATCCCGCTGTAGCGGGCGGTGAAGTCATGCAGCTTGGCCTCAGGAATGCCGATCAACAGGATCGGCTCGTGGTGCTCCAGCACATAGGCATCACGGATCACCTCGGCCGGGTCGAGGATCACCTGGGTATTGATCGGTTTGCCGGAGTACGCGGGGATGTCCACCACATCCAGGCTCTGGAACACATAGCCGATGACCGCGCCTTTGGCCGACAGCGTGCGCACCTTGAACGGGCCTTTGGCGGCGGAAATGGCGTCGGCCTGGGGGAAGATCTTGTCGATGCGCTGCTGTTCGATCGCCCCATAGGACTTGGCCTGGGCCGGGCCGGCCAGGCTGAACAGCAGCACCAGGACAACCAGCCAGGTAACGGGACTTGCAGCCAGGGTAGCGAGGGTCGAGGGCTTGGGGCGGTTCATGGGCTCACTGACTTCAACGGCCGGAATATGAAGTCGATGGTAGGTGGCAGGTGGCCAGTGAGCCCTTGATTGAAATCAAGTCTGGAGGCGGTGCGGCGTTTGGGCGCTGGGCTACATGCCCAACCACTGCGGCAGCGCCAGTGAGATAAACGGCACGTACGTCACCAGCACCAGGAACGCCAGCAGGATCATCAGCCAGGGCATCGCCGCGCGGATGGTCTGGCCCAGGGTCAGGCCGGTCACCGCCGAGGTCACGAACAGGTTCAAGCCAACGGGCGGATGCACCAGGCCGATCTCCATGTTCACCACCATCACAATCCCCAGGTGAATCGGGTCGATGCCCAGCTTCATCGCAATCGGAAAGAAGATCGGCGCCAGGATCAGCACAATGGCCGAGGGCTCCATGAAGCTGCCGGCAATCAACAGCACCACGTTGACCATCAGCAAGAAGCCGATCGGCGTCAGCCCTTCGGAGATGACCCAGGCCGTGATTTCCTGCGGGATCTGTTCGGTGGTCAGCACATGGGCAAACAGCATGGCGTTGGCGATGATGAACATCAGCATGATCGACAGGCGCCCAGACTCCAGCAGCACCTTGGGGCAATCCCTCAAGCGCATGTCCTTGTACACAAACAGCGCGACAAACGCCGAGTACACCGCCGCCACCGCTGCTGCTTCAGTGGGGGTGAACATGCCGCTGTAGATACCGCCGAGGATGATCACCAGCAGCAACAGGCCCCAGAACGCGCGACGGGCACAGCCCAGCCACTGGGCAAAGGTCGCCCGGGGTTGTGCCGGCAGCTTCTTGATCCGCGCCACGATGTAGATCGCGATCATCAGCATCAGGCCCAGCAGCAAGCCGGGGATCACCCCCGCCATAAACAGCTTGCCCACCGAAGTTTCCGTCGCCGCCGAGTACACCACCATCACGATGGAAGGCGGAATCAGGATGCCCAGGGTCCCGGCATTACAGATGATCCCGGCGCCAAACTCCTTGGGGTAACCGGAGCGCACCATACCGGCCACGGCAATCGACCCCACCGCCGCCACCGTCGCCGGCGATGAACCGGACAGCGCGGCAAACAGCATGCACGCCAGCACCGCGGCAATCGCCAGGCCGCCACGGATATGGCCGACACAGGCGTTGGCAAAATCGATCAAGCGTTGCGCCACGCCGCCAGTGGTCATGAACGCCCCCGACAGCAGGAAGAACGGAATCGCCAGGAAGGTGTAGGCATCGCTGGTTTCGAACAACTTGATCGCCAGAGAGCTTAACGAGTCCTGGCTGAACATCAGGATCGACATCGCCCCCGACAACCCCAGGGAAATCGCGATGGGCACGCCGAGAAACATGAACACCAACAGCAGTAAAAACAGACAGAGAACGGCCATCAGTCACGCTCCTCATGGCTACCGGCCAACTTGCTGGCTTCACCGGCTTCGTCGGCCAGCCCCAACCCGACCTGGCGGTGGGTAAACAGGCGGTAGAAAATTTCCAGGTAGCGGATCAACACCAGGGCAAAGCCGATCGGCACGATCAGCGCGATATGCCCCACTTCCAGGCCGAAATGATCGAGGTCCTCGGCCCCGATCCCGGCCACCAGCACCGCACTCACCCACTTGTAGCTGGCCACCATGAACAACCCGGCGTAGGCCAGGCAGCACAGGCACGCGAGCATTCCCAGCAGGCGCTGGACCCGGCGCGGCGTCAGGCGCACCAGGGCATCGACCCCCAGGTGGCCGGCGGTGCGCACGCCATAGGAAATCCCGAAGAAAATCAGCCAGCCGAACATCGCCTTGGTCAGGGCGACGCTCCAGGTCATGTCCTGGGCCCAGGTCATGGTGCCGTCGCCCAGGGCGTTGAAAAAACTGCTGCTCCAGGCCCACTTGTCGGCCAGGGCAAAAAACAGGGTGTAGATGTTGTTGAGCATGACGTAGACAAACGTCACCAGGGTCATGGCGGCCAGCAGGAAGGCGATAAAACCCTCCTCCAGGTGCTCCCAGACGCGCCTTAGGGATTGCATGGCAAAACCTCGCTTACAGGGAAAGGGGTCGCAACATGTGGGAGCGGGCTTGCCCGCGATGGGGCATCAACGGCCTCTCGGCGGGCTCAGACGCCGCCATCGCGGGCAAGCCCGCTCCCACATTGGGTCGGGGTCGCGCAGGCGATCAGTGGTTGGACGCGTCCGCGGCCTTGATCAGGTCAGCGCCAATCGGCCCCTCGAACTTCTGCCACACCGGGCGCATGGCTTCGCGCCAGAGCTGGCGTTGCTCGGGGGTCAATTCGATGATTTCGCTGGTCTTGGCGTCGATGATCTTCTGCTTGGCCGACTGGTTCAGCGCTTCGGCCTGCCTGTTCACCTCGACGGTGACCTCGCCCATGATCTGCTCCAGGGCGCTACGCATCTCCGGCGCCAGGCCGTTCCAGAACTTGGCGTTGGTGATCACCATGTAATCGATCAGGCCGTGGTTGGATTCGGTGAAGTACTTCTGCACCTCGTTGACCTTCTGGCTTTCATAGTTCGACCAAGTGTTTTCGGTGCCGTTGACCGTGCCAGTCTGCAAGCCCTGGTAGACCTCGGCAAAACTCATCTTGCGTGGGTTGGCGCGGATCGCCTTGAACTGCTCCTCCAACACGCTGGAGGCCTGTACGCGGAACTTCAGGCCGCGGGCGTCCTTGGGTTCATGCAGGGCCTTGTTGGCCGACAGTTGCTTGAGGCCGTTGTGCCAATAGGCCAGGCCGAGGATGTTCTTGTCTTGCATCGACGTCAGCAGTTGCTTGCCCTCGGCCGCCTGGAAACGGTCGACGGCAGCCAGGTCGTTGAACAAAAACGGCAGGTCGTAGATCTGCACCTGCTTGGTGTATTGCTCGAACTTGGCCAGGGACGGCGCCAGCATCTGCACGTCGCCCAGCAGCAGCGCTTCCATTTCCTTGCCGTCACCGAACAGCGACGAGTTGGGGTACACCTCGACCTTGACCTTGCCCGCCAGGCGCTCTTCGGCAAGTTTCTTGAACAGCAGCGCGCCCTGGCCTTTGGGGGTGTTTTCCGCTACCACATGGGCGAACTTGATGACGATCGGATCGGCCGCCTGGGCCAGACCTGCGGCAAACAACGTGGCGGCGCACAACAGCGCCCGAGAAAGCTTGAGCATGGGTATCACCTTTTTATTGTTGTGGTGGTGTCAGGCAAGGTGCCTGATGTGAGGCGTGTAGTGAATTTCAAATTTTTAAACCCTGCGTTCGGCCAAGCCGAACACCAGCCTTGGGAGCCATGCCTATCCCGTGTGCGAGCTGGCGTGGTCTGTCAGGGCTGTGCTGCCAGCAGCCTTTGGGCCCGCAGCAACACCGGCGCATCCACCATCTGCCCATCGATCTGGTAGGCCCCAGCCCCATGGGCGCCGGCTTCCACCACCCGCTGGGCCCAGGCCAGGTCCGCCGCACTCGGCGCCAGGGCTTGATGGATCACCGGCACCTGCTTGGGATGAATACACAGCGCCCCGGCAAAGCCCATTTCATAGGCATGTCGGATCGAGCGGCGCAGGCCCTCGGGGTCGTCGATGGCCGGGTGTACGCCGTCCAGCGGTGCCACCAGGCCGGCGGCGCGCGAGTGCACGATCAGCGCCAGGCGCGCCTGATCCAGGGCAAAATTCGCCGCCGCCGAGGGGCTGCTCAGGTTCAGGTCCAGCGCCAGGTCCAGGCCACCGAACGACAGGCGCTCGACCTGCGAAGCATGGGCGATTTCAGCCACCGCCAGCAAACCTCGCGCACTTTCGATAATCGGCCAGATGCGTTTGCCGGCGGCGGCCACCACGGCCACCTGGGCGGCGCTCTCCACCTTCGGCAGCAGCACCCCGGCCACATTGCCGTGGGCTTTGCAAAACGCCACATCGGCACAGTGCTCGGCGTGTTCCGGGGCATTGATGCGTACCCACACGCAGGCCTCGGGGTTGGCCGTTAAAAACCCGCCGAGGTTGTCCCGGGCCTGGCGCTTGAGGGGTTCTTCCACCGCGTCTTCAAAATCCACGATCACCGCATCGGCACCACTGGCCAGCGCTTTGGCAAAGCGCTCGGGGCGGCTGCCCGGCACGAACAAGGCAGAACGAATCAACGACATCACTGCACTCCTGATTAGATAACGCCGCGTACCCGCAGGCTGTCGATGGCTTCACCCGAGTAGCCAAGCGCTTGGAGAATCCCCTGGCTGTGCTGCCCCAGCCCCGGTACGCCATCCATCCGCGGGGTAAACGCGGCATTGCGCGCCGGTGGCAATAGCGCCGGCAGCGACCCCGCCGGGCTGTCGACTTCACGCCAGCTGTCGCGGGCCTTGAGTTGCGGGTGGTCCCACACGCCTTGCATATCGTTGACCCGCGCACTGGCGATCTGCGCGTGTTCCAGGCGCTGGATCACGGCTGCGGCGTCCAGTTGGGCAAAGCTGTCGACAATGATCTGGCGCAGCCCTTCGCGGTTGGCCGAACGCTTGAAGTTGGCCGAGAAGCGTTCATCCGTCGCCAGCGCAGGGGTGAGCAGTACCTTGTCGCAGAACGCCGCCCATTCGCGTTCGTTCTGCAAACCGAGCATCACCGTGCCGCCGTCGCCGGTGGGGAACGGCCCGTAGGGGTAGATCGTCGAATGCGCCGCGCCGGCCCGTGGTGGCTGCGGGGCACCGTCGAAGGCGTAGTACATCGGGTAGCCCATCCACTCCACCAGGCTTTCCAGCATGCTCACGTCAATGCGGCTGCCTTTGCCTGTCTTGCCGCGCAGCAGCAGTGCCGACAGGATGCCGCTGTAGGCGTACATGCCGGCGGAGATATCCGCGATGGAGCAACCGGCCTTGGCCATCTGATCTTCACCCGGGCCACCGGTCACCGAAAGAAAACCGCCCTCGCTCTGGACCAACAGGTCATAGGCTTTCTTTTTCTCATAGGGCCCGCCTTCGCCGTAGCCGGAAATATCGCAGACAATCAGCCGTGGAAAGCGCGCCTGCAAGGCCTCGAACGACAGCCCCATCCGGGCTGCGGCACCGGGTGCCAGGTTCTGCACCAGCACGTCGGCCTCGGCCAGCAAGGTGTCGAGGATCGCGCCGGCCTCCGCCTGCTTGAGGTCCAGGGTCAGGCTTTCCTTGGAGCGGTTGGTCCACACAAAATGCGAGGCCAGGCCGCGCACGCGCTCGTCGTAGCCACGGGCGAAATCACCGCTGCCCGGGCGTTCGATCTTGATCACCCGCGCCCCCAGGTCAGCCAGTTGGCGGGTACAGAACGGTGCAGCAATCGCATGTTCCAGGCTGACCACGGTAATGCCGTCCAGCGGTCGTTGATTAGCAGTCATGACAATTCCTCAAAGCCAATGGGCCATGGATGCGGCGTTGCGCAGGTTCCAGGCTTTTTCGATCAAGGCGCGGGCCTGGGCCGGCGTGCGGGCGCCGCTGAACTGGCAGAGGCGCAGGAACTTGTCCGCCAACTGCCCACGGTCCAGGGTGTTGCCGGGGTCACCCTTGGGCTCGTCAACCGCACCGTGCAACGTGCGGCCATCGACGCAGGTCACGGTGACGCGGCCCAGCCAGCGCTGCGGATAGGCGTCATCGACGGCGCGGTCGAGGGTCATGCTGACCTTGTCGCGGAACGCCGCGACGGCGGGATCGCTCAGGGCCCACTGATGAAACTCGGTAAGCCCGGCCTTGCCATGCACGGCAATCAGGCCGAGCACGGTGCCCATGGAGAACTTGGCCTGGTGCACGGTGACGGGCACGGTCACACGGCCGAGCACATCAATGGCGCCTTGATACACGCGGGTCTCGACCCTGGCGATGTCCGTAGCGCCCAGGCCTTCGCGCTGCATCAAGTCCAGCAACGCGTCGGCGGCCGGATGGGTATGGCGGCACGAAGCATGGAACTTGAACGAGGTTTCCAGCAGCGCCCAGCGGCTACCGAGGCCGGCAGACAATTTGCTCGGCTCGGCATCGCTGGACATGCCCGCCGCCAAACCCTGCTCGCCTTCAAGGATATTGCGCGCACCGCTCAGGCCATCCGCCGTCAGGTACGCGGCCAGCAAGCCATCCGCCGCCGCCTTGGCCGTGTGCAACTGCTTGGAATCGGCGGCATCACGCAGGAACTCCCAGAGCCCGGCAGCCTGGGTGCCGGCGCTGCCGAGCAGGTTGATAAATTGCTCCTCGTTAAAGTCCAGCAACTTGCCAACCGCCACCGCCGCCGCCAGGGTGCCGACCGTGGCCGTGGTGTGGAAGATACGGTAGTGGGAACGGCCCATGAATTCGCCGATGCGAATCCCGGCCTCATACCCGGCCACCGCGGCCAACAGCAACTCGCGGCCGGACTTGCCGAGGTCTTGCGCGGCGGCCAGGGCGGCGGGAAACACCACGGTCGCCGGGTGCAGCACCGAGCTGTTATGCAGGTCATCCTGCTCCACCAGGTGCGACGAGGCGGCGTTGACCAGCGCGGCAAAATACGCGCTGCTGCTGGCGCCGTTGACGATTATCTGCGCAGGCCCGGTGGCT
Organism: Pseudomonas sp. ICMP 8385; assembly: GCF_002699915.1. Taxonomy (NCBI): domain Bacteria; kingdom Pseudomonadati; phylum Pseudomonadota; class Gammaproteobacteria; order Pseudomonadales; family Pseudomonadaceae; genus Pseudomonas; species Pseudomonas sp. ICMP 8385. Next base: position 41,101 of record NZ_LKBY01000118.1, read on the forward strand.
GGGCCCATTTTTTGCGCATAGCGCTCGAACAAGGGAATCGGGTGCGAGCCTTGGCTGGCCAGCGCCGAGGCCAGCCAATCCAGATACAGCTCTTCGGTACGCGCCAGCACCGCGTCGGGCAATTGCGCGTCATGCAACTCGGCGAGGAACCGGCACAAGGCTTGGGTATGGCTCATGCGCAGGCCCTCAGAAGCTGCGTGGCAGTTCGAGCAGATGCTCGGCCACGTAGGACAGGATCAGGTTGGTGGAGATCGGCGCCACTTGGTACAGGCGCGTCTCGCGGAATTTGCGCTCCACGTCGTACTCGCAGGCAAACCCAAAGCCGCCATGGGTTTGCAGGCAGGCGTTGGCCGCTTCCCAGGACGCCTTGGCCGCCAGGTACTTGGCCATATTGGCGCTGGCCCCAGCATTGGCGCCGCGGTCGTATTCCTCGCAAGCACGCCAGCGCATCAGGTCCGCCGCCTCGATTTCGATATGGGCCTCGGCAATCGGGAACTGCACCCCCTGGTTCTGCCCGATGGGCCGGCCAAACACCACGCGGTCGCGGGCATAGGCACTGGCCTTTTCGATAAACCAGCGGCCGTCGCCGATGCATTCGGCGGCGATCAGCGTGCGTTCGGCGTTGAGGCCGTCGAGGATGTATTTGAAGCCCTTACCCTCCTCGCCAATCAGACTGTCGAGGGGCAGTTCGAGGTTGTCGAAGAACAGCTCGTTAGTCTCGTGGTTGACCATATTGGCAATGGGCTGCACGGTCAGGCCGTTGCCGATGGCCACGCGCAGGTCCACCAAAAAGATCGACATGCCTTCGGACTTTTTCTTCACCTCGGCCAGCGGCGTGGTACGCGCCAGCAGGATCATCAAGTCAGAATGCTGCACCCGCGAGATCCACACCTTTTGCCCGTTGATCACGTACTTGTCGCCGCGCCGAATCGCGGTGGTCTTGATCTTGGTGGTGTCGGTGCCGGTGGTGGGCTCGGTGACGCCCATGGACTGCAGGCGCAATTCGCCGCTGGCCAACTTGGGCAGGTAGAAGCGCTTTTGCGCCGCGCTGCCATGGCGCAACAGGGTGAACATGTTGTACATCTGCCCGTGGACGGTGCCGGAGTTGCCGCCGCAGCGGTTGACCTCCTCGAGGATCACCGAGGCTTCGGCCAGGCCCAGGCCGGAGCCGCCGTACTCCTCGGGGATCATCGCCGACAGCCAGCCGGCTTTCGTCAGGGCCTTGACGAAAGCCTCGGGGAAGCCCTTTTCTTCATCGATTCTGCGCCAGTACGCGGCATCGAATTCAGCGCACAAGGCGCGCACGCCTTCGCGGATGGCGTTGAGTTCTTCGTTGTCATTGGGGTTCATTAACGGCTCTCCGCCTGTTGTTCCTGGATTATTCAAAATGCACTTCAGCCTGCTGCGCCAGGCCGTCAGCGTTACCGGCCCACAGCTGGGCGACACCGGCCGCCGTCACCCGCCCGCCCACCTCGAACGGCTGCGGCGCAATCAACGGGCGCACGCCGCGATAGGCAAAACGGCGCAAGGTGGCGTCGGGGTGTGCCCGGCAAAAAGCACGCAGGCTCAAGGTGGCGATCAGCGGCCCATGTACCACCAGCCCTGCATAGCCTTCGGTGCCGGTCACGTAGGGGTAGTCGTAGTGAATACGGTGGCCGTTGAAGGTCACGGCGCTGTAGCGAAACAGCAGGGTTGGCGTGGGGTCGATCGCCTCATACCAGTCGCCCCGGGCCAGGGCCTCGCCGCTGCCAGCCTTGGGCGGCGTGGGCTCGCGGTAGACGATGTCCTGTTCCTCACGGATGGCCAGGCGGCCATCCTGGGCGTAGTCGTGGCGCACGGTGACAAATAGCAGCGAACCGCTGCGCCCGGTCTTTTCCTCGACCTGGGTGATGGTCGACACGCGGGTGGCCGCCTCACCGGCACGCAAGGACTGCAGGAACTCGATACGCCCACCGGCCCACATGCGGTTGCGGTTATCGGCCGGCGGCAGGAACCCGCCACGGGCCGGGTGGCCGTCGGCGCCCAGGGCGCTTTCCGCCAGCGGGTCCTGGAAAAAGCACCACTGCCATAGCGGCGGTAGAGCCGCACCGTCGTCCGGCACGGCCTCGCCGAAGGTGGCGGCGATGCGTTTGAGCAGGTTGCGGCTCAGGTGGTCGTGGGCGGTTTCGCTTCGGCCAATCCAATCAGTGGCGCTCATCGGGGGCAGGTCCTCGGGCAGTGAGTGTCTGCCCCGGATCATGCAAGCGCCTGGCCGTTCTGAGAATTTGCATTTCAATAAACCAGCGTTCGGTTATGCTGAACGCCGCTGTCTTTACCCGGGAGCCTTGCATGCACTTCGACCTGGCCGATCTGCGCCTGTTTATCCATATCGCCGAATCCCCCAGCCTGACCCAGGGCGCCAAGCGCGCGTTTCTCTCGCCGGCGGCCGCCAGTGCACGGATCAAGGCCCTGGAGGGCCAGCTGGATACGCGCCTGCTGTACCGCGACAGCCGTGGCGTGGAAATCACCCCGGCCGGGGAACGACTGCTGCATCACGCCCGGCTGATCATGCGCCAGGTCGATTACCTGAAAAGCGAATTCACCCAATATGGCGCCGACTCCGCCGGGCATATCCGCATCTTTGCCAATACCACGGCGGTCACCGAGTTTCTCCCGGAAATCCTCGCCGGCTTCCTCTCCCAGCGCCCCGGCGTGACGGTGGACCTGCAAGAACGCCTGTCCCGTGACATCGTGCGCGGCGTGCTCGACGGCACCAGCGACATGGGCATCATCGCCGGCCCCGTCCAGGCGCCGGGCTTGCAGGTCTTGCACTTCAGCACCGACCACCTGGTGCTGACGGTGCCGGTGGGCCATCCCCTGGCCAACCAGCCGTCAGTGACCCTGGAACAGACCCTGGCCTATCAGCATATCGGCCTGCACGAAGGCAGCACCTTGCTCAGTTTCTTGCGTGAACACGTCGAGCGCCTGGGCAAACAACTGTCCCTGCGTATCCAGATGTCGAGTTTTGAAGCCATCTGCCGGATGGTCGAAGCCGGGGTGGGTATCGGCATCATCCCCGAGTCCGCCGCCGTGCGGCACAGTCGGACCATGCAACTGGTGACGATCAAGCTCGATGAACCCTGGGCGGTGCGCGAGCGCAGCATCCTGGTACGCGAACTGGATGCCCTGCCGGGGGCGATCCGCGCACTGATTGCGACGCTGAGGCCACCGGCTTAACAGTCTTTGACAGTTTCCTGACAAAGCTGTCAAAGACCCCTGCCTACGCCGTCCCTAGGATTCAAGCCTTTCCTGGAACGACGAAGGCCATCATGCGTTCAAAAACGATCTACCTCGCTGCCACTTCTGTGTGCCTGCTCACCGGCACCCAACTGTCAGCCGCCACAGATTGGCAATACAGCCTGCACGCCGGGGCGGCCAGCCTGCCGCGCTACAGCGGCAGCACTGAGCGGATGACCGCGCCCGTGCTTGGCGCAAACATTGTCAGCCCGTGGGGGATTTTTCTCGATACCGACACGGGGTTGGGCTGGGGTTATGAGGATGACACCCTCAGTTTCAGTGCCTATGTCGGCGCCAGCGACGGGCGCAAGGACCGCAAGAAAAGCGGCCACCAGGGCTCCGATCGACTCAAGGGCATGGGCACTATAAAGTCCCGGCCGCAGTTTGGGATCAGTGCCAGCTATACCCTGGGCGCGGCAATCCTGGGCGCGACCCTGGAACATGCTCTGGAAGAAGATGACAAGAAAGACAGCGGCAAGGCCTTTACCTCATTGGAACTGAGCATCGGCACCCACCTGTATGACGGCGACTATGGCACCGTGGACGCCAGCCTCAACAGCCGCTTTGGCGACCGCAACTATGTGCAGACCTGGTATGGGGTGACACCTGGCCAGGCCGCGCGCAGCCGCTTTCGCGCGTATGACGCCAAGGGTGGGATGGTCAGCCGCGGCTTGAGCCTCGATTGGAGCGTGCCGTTGGGCGACCACACAACGTTCTCGACCTTGCTGGATGTGCAATATTTGTCGGGGGATGCGGGTAAAAGCCCGATTGTCGAGCGCCGGGTGCAAACCTCGGTGATGGGCGTGTTGAACTACACTTTCTGATTGGATAACCCAATCAAAAATGTGGGAGTGGGCTTGCTCCCACATTTTTTGATCTTCACAGGTTTTGAGAAGATCAGTCGGCATAAGCCCAGGTCATGCGGAACGACGCCCCGCCCCACTGCGAATCCAACACCTGCACCTGCCCGCCATGCCATTGGCTGACCCGCTGTACCAACGCCAGGCCCAGGCCAAAGCCACCGGTGCGGCGGTCGCGACTGGCGTCCAGGCGCATAAAGGGTTGGAAGATTTTCTCCCGGCCTTCCTCGGGCACGCCGGGGCCGTCATCGCAGACGCGTACCTCATAACCACTGCCGAACTTGACCAACGACACTTCCACCCGCTGCTCGGCGTAACGAATGGCATTGCGCAGCAGGTTGATCACCGCGCGCGCCATAAACCGTGGTTCGATCTGGATAAAATCGACTTCACAGGTGCGCAGCGACAACTGCACGCCTTCGGCCTCGGCTTCCAGGGCCACGCTGCCGATCACACTGTCGAGCCAGCTTTGCGCCTCGATACTCTCGCGGGTGACCTGTGTCGCGCCACGCTCAAGGCTGGCGTAGGTCAGCAGTTCGGACACCATTTCCTCCAGCTCGCCAAGGTCGGCGTACATGTCGCCGATCAACGCGCGGCTCTGGCGTGGGTCTGCTTCCTGCTTGAGCTGGTCGAGTTCAAACGACAGGCGCGCAATGGGCGTGCGCAATTCATGGGACACCGCATTGGTCAGCTCGCGCTGGTTGGCAATCAGGTGCTCGATGCGCTCGGCCATCTGGTTAAAGTGCCCGGCCAACTCGCGCACGCTTGAACGGCGCGGCAACAGGATGCGCGAGCCCAGGTCATTGTCACCGAAGCGCTGGGCCGCCAGGCGGATATGCTCCAGGTCGCGCCAATGCGGACGCACCCAGAAATACAGGACGATGGCCAGGCACAGGCCCAACAGGATATAGGCCCACAGGTACAGCCAGCGCGGCTCCTCCGGCAGCTTGACCTGGAGCAGTTGCGCGCCACCGTCGATTTCGGTGATGAACTCCATGAAATCGCCGCGTACCACCAACTTGCCATCAGCCAGCAATTGTTGCTCGCGGGGGTCGAGGCCCGCCGCGTTGCGCTCAATAAAGCCCAGGCGCAAGCCATAGTGCTGTTGCAGCTCGGCCAGGCGTGCCTCGCGGGCCGCGCCAGCCGGCAACGGGCGCAACTGCTCCACCAGGCCATAGGCCGGGCCGCGCATGGCTTCGCGGTTGTAGGTTTCGTTGGCCTCGGGCAGCAATTCGTCGAAGGTGTAGTTCACCAGCCAGATCGCCCCGGCCAGGCCCAGGGCCAGGATGATGTACAGACGCAGGAACAGGCGCAGCATCAGGCTAGACCTCCCAGGCAAACGGGTTGAACAGGTAGCCCTTGCCCCAGATGGTCTTGATGCACACCGGCTCACGGGGGTTGTCGTTGAGTTTGTTGCGCAGCTTGCTGATATACACATCGACACTGCGGTTGAGCCCATCGAAGGCGATCCCGCGCATGCGGTTGAGGATATCGTCGCGCGACAGGATCTTGCCCGCGCTGCTGGCCAGCAACCACAGCAGCTCGAACTCCATGGTGGTCAGGTCGATCTGCTCGTCACCCAGGCTCACCCCCCGGCAACTGCGGTCAATCGCCAGCCGGCCGAACGCCAGGGCGCCACGCACGGTTGGCTCCGGTACCTGACGCCGCTGCAAGGCCCGCAGGCGCGCCAGCAACACCGGCGGCTTGATCGGTTTGATCACATAGTCATCGGCACCGGACTCCAGGCCGAGGATATGGTCCAGGTCATCTTCCTTGGCGGTGAGGATCACGATGGGGGTGTCGGACACATTACGGATCTCGCGGCACACATGCAGACCGCTCTGGCCAGGCAGCATCAGGTCAAGGACGACGATCTTGGGCTTGAAGGCAAGGAAGGCGGCCAGCGCCTGGTCACCGCGATACACGGTCGACACCTCAAAACCGTGCTGGGACAGGAAATGGGCGATCAACCCTGCCAGCTTCTCATCGTCCTCAACGAGCAATACCTTGCCAAGACCCAAGTTTTCCATAATTTCTCAGTGTGTAGAGGCGGATTCAAGAGCGGGTATTATAGATGGCATAGGGGCCGAAAAGTTAATACACACGGCGAAAATCTACTTTTCTCGAAGCATTCAAAAAACTTCATAATTTTAAAAGTTTTTAACATTTCGCTCATATTTTTTAACCCGGCAAATCGCTACATGCTCAAGCCGCGCGACAACTCAATGCAGACTTTTCTGACAGGATTCACTCACGGCAACTTGGGAAATTTCACCACTAACATTTATTTGTCTCGCAATCTATATTTTCACCCCGCAATGACAGATAAAAAACATCTCTACTATTTGATAGCCCAGCAATACCAATAAAACCACCCATGCGCTTTCGGTGAAAGCCAATGCGCGAACAAACTTTAAACTTCATACCAAAGGAATTAATATCATGCGACACTGCACACCCACCGCTCACAACCAAACTGCTCTCCTCTACACCCTCACTAACAAGCCACTCACTTAATGCAAACATTCGCTATATAGCACCATTTTTTATTTTTTACATGCTTTTGAAGACGGATAGCCGTTTATGCCCTTATATCACGACGTCATCAAAAAGAATGCCATCAACTATCCGGACAAGTGTGCTATTGCCCTGGATGCGGTCCACTACAGCTATGAGGAGCTTCACGCTCGGACACTAAAAATTGCCCATGTTCTGATGGCTAACGGCGTTCAACCGGGCGATCGGGTAGCACTGTATTCACCTATTTGCATCGACCTGATCGCTGCCTACCTGGCAGTACTGCATGTGGGTGCGATTACAGCCGCAACACACCCGACTTATAGTCGCGAAAAACTGGTGTATCAACTCAAGCACACAGGTGCCAGGGTTCTGATCACCCATCCTTTCGAGGCGCTGGAAACGCTGTGCCTGGAAACCGATTTAACACGCATCATACTTATCGGTAACGAAGAGACGCAGCACCCGAAGGTCATCTCTCTTGACCTAGCAGTATCAGCGCTACAAACCCTAGACACGACGCTTCCCGAGCTGCAGGACGACACTTGCGTCACGTCGATCTTCTATACTTCCGGCTCGACATTCAACCCAAAGGGTGTGGTCGTCAACCATCGCATCATGGTCGCAGCGACAACGAGTGTTACGACCTACCTGAACAACACGCCAGACGACGTGATCCTCAGCTATTCCACATTGGCGTCCGACTACGGCGTGTACAACATCTTGATGCCGCTGTATTTCGGTGGGACTTCAGTGATTGAAAGCCGACAGCCGCAGGTTGCGGAGGACGTGCTGGAGGTGGCAAAGCGCGAAAGGGTGACTGGCATACATATCTTTCCTCCTATGGAAACTCTGAAAAAGACTTTCTGATTTGGCAAAATACCGCGACCCCACCCACCGAGTTTCCCGATGAAGCAGATGACCTTCGCCGACGCCGAG
>NZ_LKBY01000119.1:0-47645 GCF_002699915.1 Pseudomonas sp. ICMP 8385
CCGGCACGGTTAGCTATCAACCATTTAGTCCGTTGTGGATTTAGTTTTCCCTTCCGCTTTCTACTTCACATATCAACCATTAAATCCGCATACCCAGAAATTGTTGGGAGGCCCACTGCATAAACTCCTCGAGCCGGAGGAGGCTGACGCCATCCGAAAGGCCGGGGAGATCGTCCGCTCGATCAATATTCGTGTTGAGCACGCCAAAGAGATCAAGCGCCGGGAGGAGAAGCAGAGGGAGGCTCGGCTTAAAGCTCGCAAGGCCCTGATTGACGCCGAGGTTAGAGCTGCATTCCGGAGGCCCCAGGCAACGGCGGAGGACGCAATACGGATTACAACGCTGGCGATGGCGCTTCACCAGGAGAAATTCATCCTGGATTTCTATGATGTCCCAACCATGACAAGTCAGTATCAGGAGCGACTACAGCGAGCGCTCAAGGAAAAGGCACTGGGTGGCTACGTCGATTACGCTCATACAGACATCGTGCGCGGATTATCTGAAACCCTCGACTATCGGCAGAGTGGGAGTCCAAAGGCGGACATCGCGGCCGCACTTAGCTTGTGTGAAAGCTGGAAGCCAAAACACCGGACGGCGCAAGAATTCCTGGAGTTTGTCCATCGTCAAATAGCGATTGAGCACTCGGCCAACGTAGAGAGATTGCCGGTCAAGAAGAAGCCGGCCGGCAGGTAGCCACAGCAAACCTTCTCACAGCAATTCAGGCTGAGCCTGAAGGCGGGCCATGATTCGGCTGTTCAAGGCCCGCCGGTCTGCGGCCATTCTGGCCTCTCTGGCAGCACCTACGCCGTTGAACTGGTTTACGACATAGATCAGGTACAGCGGGTCGCTCGGGCCTACCCAGGCGTTCCAGGCTGCACGGCATTTGGCTCGGGTCTCTGCATTCAAGGCGAAATACGCAGCTCGTGCTTTACGCCACACGGCGGCATGGTTCTGACGCATACGGTCGGTGACCTTGCCCTCGTGAAGGTCACGCAGACGCTTTTCTTCTTCCCAGCTGTGCTGGATCTCGCGAATCTGATCGCCGAAGAGTGGCAGTGATTCAGCTTCCCGCGCCTGTTTGCGCTCAAAGGCCTTCTTCATCATTTTGCGGCGAGAAACCTTGCCTGAACGGCGAGGATAGCGCGGCGCGCTCAGCGCGCCCCTGCTCTCGCTGCCTCCTTCTGGGGTTGGGCGCTATCGGTCGGGGTGTCGGAATAGGCGTAGCCATCGGCTCGCTGGATCAGGGTGCAGTGGCGGTGGTGGATGCCCTGCACTACGCCATCAGGCGTCTGGATGTTGAAGCTGCCGGTCTTGCGCACGGCGACGCGACCCTGGTGGGTGCCAGCCTTTTTGCCGGTCGGCACCTCGGCGCGCACCTGATCGCCGGTCTGGAAACCGAAATGGCGTTTCTGTCGGGTCAAATAGCCGCGTGGAAAACCGTGGGCGGTAAGGCGGGTGCGCTGGTACTCGCCGCGTCCGGTGGCCTTGATCGCCAGCGTGGGGCGTTGCCAGTGCTCGATGGCCCTGATCTCACCGACACTGGCTGCATCGAGCGCGTGGGTCTTCGGAAGGCCGAGGCATCGTCGGTTAAATTTGGTTTGCGCCCCGGTGCCCGTGGTGACCGACAGGCCGGTATCCAGCAGGGCACGGAACAGGGCATTGCGGGTGGCGTTGACGGCGGCGGCATCCCGAAGTGGGACTTTGGCTTTCGCCTTGATTCGGGCCAGCAGCTCTGGCCTGGCCTTCAGGAACACCTCGACTGGCTGGTTGCCCTTGCGCTGATTACAGGGCCGGCAGGCCAGGGTCAGGTTGGGCACCCGGTCGCTGCCGCCGGCACTGCGCGGAACGATGTGCTCGATCTCCAGCGGCGTATTTTCAGCGTCGCAGTAGGCGCAGCAGCGGCCCCACTTCTCCAGCAGGTATTCACGCACCTCGTAGCCGGCCAACTCGCCCTGCTGGTATTGGACGCCGCTGATCTCCGGGTTCTGTATGGCCTGCATGTCGAACTTGACCCGCTCGACTGCCAGATCGCTGATCGGAGCCCAGTTACGCATCCGCCCGACCCAGCCCAGCGTGGTGTCCAGCCGGTGGCGCAAGCTTGGCGGCAGCCAGCCTTCCGGCCGGGTGCGGTTGTCGAAGCGCGGTGTGCGGTGGCGCAGGTTCTGACCACGGCGGCGACGGCGAAACGCCGCCCGCTGCTGCATGGCCTGGCGAATCGCTGCGCCCCGATGGGCCAATTCCATCAGTGAGAGAACAGACACCCGCTGGCCCTTCTGGCGTACCAAGGCAATGCCAGTGAATTTGCTGCCCGGATCGAACTTGAGCGTCAGCGATTGCAGCGCGCTATCGGCCTGCCGCCGATCCACTAGACGGATCACGAACGGCACCTGCCGGTGTATGCGGGCGCGACCGCGCTCCAGCAACAATCGCGCTCGCTTCTCGCTGCATGGCATCAACGGCGTGCCTGTCTTATCCAACACATAGACCGCCACGGCGATCCTCCTTTGAACTATGCCCTTACGGGCCTGGTGACGGAGCCTTGCGGCTCGCTCCCCTCGGGAATGTCTGCACCCGGCTCCCGCTGTCGCGGCGGTCGGAATCTTCGGCGTTTTACCTTTCGCCAGCATGATCCCGACCTTCCAGTGCCCGGAACTGAGGAAGCATTCCGGGGTGGGTCGGTTCGACCTGGTGCAAACGGAGCGGGTTAATACCGCTTTCCCTGGTCAACCCAGCCTGCTTTCACAAGCTCCGACCTTCAGGCCGGGGTAGTTGACTCGCTCTGTGACAGTGCGTTTTTCCTGACGTAGCAGGTACTTCTTGAATCTCATGACCGACACTCCAGCGCCCGGCGGGTAAGAGCGGCCAGCAGCAACCCCAGGGCGCACCAGGTGGCCAACATGAGTAAGCCGAGGAGTGCGATGCCAGCGGTGCCGAAAAGCCCGCCAAAAAGCAGCAGGAAGGCCTGAGGCGCGGCTGCGAACACCCCAGACCAGATCAGCGTGGCATTGGCCACCCCGGCTAGGAACATGAGCCATGCAAGGTATTCCGGCAAATAGCTCGACTTGAATGAAGGGGACTGCATGAGGCAACTCCTTGTTGTCAGAGGGGGAGATGCCTTCAGGCTATTTCCATTCCGGAATATCCCAAGCCAACAAAAAGCCCGGCGAACCGGGCTGAGATTGCTCTAGGTGCTAGTCCTCAAAATGCAAGCTCTTGCTGGCGGTCTGCGTAGCCGCACCAACGGGCGAAGCAGTCGGGATTTCCTACCTCCATCTCTATGTTTCCGGCATAGCCGTGGGTGCGCGCGTCACGGATCAGCTCTGCGATAACTTCGGGACTATCTCCCATCTCGAAGCAGGTATCAAAAGTACGCTCGCCCAGCCCTTCAAACCCACGATCCCACAACTGGTAGCTGGTGATCTCATGCACGAGATTGTGGCGGTAGGCCAGCTGAACAAAGCGCACACGAGCTTTGAAGCCCGAAGCGGTTGTAAGGCCTACCTTGTCGCGTAGACCAAACAGTTCGGTGATGGTGGCGGTGGTGTAAGACATATGGCGATCCGAGTTATCCAGGAGATGCCATCAGGCTACGGCATGAGCTGGGAATCCCAACCAGACTCAACGAGCCACGGGAGGGGCGATGCCAAGCGGCGGCATGATCAGGATTTCGTAGACAGAAGGGGGCAGGGGATCAATTTGCACCCTGATGCCGGTGTATTGGGCTGAAGGCCTCCCATCCAGAGGAAAAACGCCGTGGGGAATTTCAGGATCGGTGCCGAGCCACATCCGGGCGCGGTAGTCGACCCGGTAAATCCCAACCTCGATCCAGTAGTGGGGAGAAACGGCCCGGCCAGCAACGAGCAGTTGGCCAAGCATGCCTTGGTAGGGAATTCCTGCCTGAGCCAACCGGGTAGCAACCAGCCTGCACATCCCATCGCACTCGACAGGTGCGCTATCCAAGGATTCTAAGAGCCTATCCAGGACTGCGGCGGTGATCGGGCGGTCAGTCATAGTCCTTTGCCTTGAGGAATGTTGATCGTTCGCGAAGATGGCCAGAGTACGGTGGCTAGAGGGAAACCCAATTGCTGGTTGAGCGACAGTGCGCTGCTCAAAGAAAAGCCCGCCTAGGGCAAGCCTGGCGGGCTTCGGAAATAAAATGGGCAGCTTCAGCGACACCACAGACGAGACAGGTGAGGGGAGGAGTGTCTTGGGAGCGTAGCTTCTACCATGAAGCTGCCCAGGGCCTAATTTACCATGACTCGCTGCGGTCTTCTGCTCTCTCAGGAGAACAGCGATTTGATTGCCGAGAGAAGGCTTCGCTTTGGCGCTTCTGGTTCCGCTGGAGTGCTTGCCGCACGGTAGGCCGCCATCAGGTGAACATCCTTGGCCAACATCCGGTAGACACACTGGTTTGCGTCTGGGGTCGGCTTATGCAGTTGGTACCCATGATGTTTGCTGAGATACAAAGCAACTGCTGCACTGCGGGATCGGCCGGCGTGGCAATTGACAGCGATATATTCCCCCTGATCTGCAATTTCTCGTATGCGCTCCCGCAGCACATCAGCCTTGCTGCTGAGCAGGTAATCGACGTAATTCCGCTCAAAATCTGGCCCGTATATCTCAATGACTTCTTCGTCAAAGCCAGCATCAATGAAGTGGTGGTAGCTCACACTCTTCCAGCGTGCTTCGTCGATGCAGGCCTGATCTTCAAGGCCATCAGATATCGATATCAGATGGCAGTCAGGGCCTGGCGAGTATGCTTCAGCCTCGCTGCGCGATAAGAAGGTGCAGCTGGGTATGGTTTGGTGCATTTTTCTCTCCGTTGCTACCGACATGTCTACTGGGTTACCGAGGCCCTGAATTTCGATACATCGATGCGCTGGGCTTCCACTAGGCTCTGTAGTTTGCCGACATGAAACGCGGCAATGACCGGGCTCTGAAGAAAAGCAACACCGGGAATGGTGTTTGGCAGCAACGCCGTAACCTTGGTATGCAAATGTGCCCGAATCGGCTCATACCATGGCGCGTAACCACCCTCTCTCTTTTGGCTCGGATTGCGGTAGATGGACTGGCCGTCGCCCTCTGGCAGCTTGAGCATTTTCCGACACTCCAGTGACTCGTGGCTGAAACAGCCGATTTTCATATCACCGTCCAAGATGCCTTGACGCAGAGCACTTACCTCGGACGTTGCGAAGATGAAGGACATGCCCAGCACGACCAGGAAGAAGCCGGCCACGCGCAGGCTTAGCAGTTGCCCTAGCCCATACAGCGCAAGTAGCCCCCCCATTACGGAGCCATGCCAGTAAAGACCAACTCGAGGGCTGAGGAACGATGCGTTCCGCATATCTTCGTTGGTGATTGGCACCTGGAAGGTCAACCAGGCGGATGCGAGGACGCAGATAGCCAGCCACGCGAAGATCAGCAAGCCAGCCGTCGCGATGACAATGCTCATGAGCTTTTCAGCCTGAGTTAGCAGGGCCTGCTTGGGCATATCGGAAGAGGGAATTTCTGTGGACATGGGTAGATTCCTTTTTCAATGACAAAGCCCGCGAGCTGGTCGGGCTTGCGGGCTTCTTGTGTGGGAGGAAGGATTACTTCTTGGCGTCGATGAACGGCAGGGTTCCGCCTGGAAGTACCGTGGTAGGCAGCACGCCGTTCCAGCGCTCGGCTTTGGTAAGCTCGACCAGGCCGGGGTTGCTGCCCAGGGCGCGGGCGCGGGCGTCGATGGCTTTTGCTTCCGCTTCGCCGCGCAGCTGGATGCTTTCCGCTTCGGCACGTGCGGCGGCCAGTGCCGAATCCGCGGTAGCCTGGGCCTGGGTGACGACAATCCGCGCCTGGATCTGCTCAGTGGCCAGTTGCTGCTCACGAGTCTTCACGGCAACCTCAGCGCGCATGCGTTCTTCGATCGACTTCTCGTAAGCGTCACTGAAGTCGATGTTCTCGACTTGCACACTGTCGATCACCACCGGCCCACTGATTGCGCCCTTGATTGCGGCGGCGATATCGGCAACTAGCTTGCCGCGTTGCTGTACCGCGTTGACGGCGGTGTACTGACCGAAGACGTTTTCTACCTGTGTCGGGACATGGCGGCTGATCGCCCTTGTCAGCAGGCCTTCCAGATCGGCGTAGCCCTTGTAGACATCCGCGACCTCGCCTGCCGGCACGTGCCAGCTGACCGAGACCGACAGCGTTGCAGCCTGCTGGTCACGGCTGTACGCCTGCAAGCCGTCCCACTTGGTGGCGTTGTTCTGTATCGAGATCGCTTTGGCGCTGTCGATGAAGGGGATTTTCCAATGCAGCCCAGGATCTGCCACCTCCATAAAGGCACCGTTGCGCAGGACTACTGCGCGCTCTTTCTCGTCGACGGTATAAAACGAACCCAGCAGCAAACCCACACCAATAACGGCCACAACGGCAATCGAGCCGAGAGCCAGGGGAGATCTGGAAGAGGATGAGAAATTGTTGAATTGCATACTGATGATCCTTGGTGGTTGGTCAGCGGATAGTTTGTTAGGTAATGGCTGAAGGATGTCCCGATTTCAGGCGGTTTTATCGCCTGAAAGCGGGCTATGCTGTTTGCGGTTGTGCGGTGTTTTTCTCCTCGGTTTCGGTCGAGTTGCATTGGCCACGCTATAGGCATGCCTGAAAAACCCAAGTCACCTCGATACGGCCGTCTAGCTGGCTGATTGAGTCGTAGGGGCTGACAGCGCGAAAAAAAAGGCGACACAAATGGTCGCCTGAGTTCTATGGGCCTCCGTTTAGAGGCTCTTCAACACACCCCAGTGAACTGGACGGCGATCCGCCTTTTCCAGTGCCTCCGCTGCTACCGAGGCTTGCTCGTGCGAACTCCACACGCTGTCGGAGCAACGCTCAACTCCGTGCTCCTGGTCTCGGAAAATCAGGTCAAAGGTCGGAGCCTCATACTGGTCAGAGATATCCCGCACTACAAAGCGCTCGTGCTCGAGGTGATGTGTCACGGCGGATGCGGCGCTCACAGGCACGATCCTGCTTTCAGGGGAGCTGAGGATGCAGACCCCGAGGGGACTCCCAGCTGCTCCGCCGAATCACTCTTGGGGGGCAAGCTCGACGCCGAACCGTCGCGCTCTGGTTGGGAGATGGACGTTTCGATGTTGCAGCGACCGATCTCAATTCCAAGCTCATTGCTGGCCTGTTGGGAGAGATCTTGCAAAGCATCCTCAACAGCTAATTCGAGCTTGGCCTTCAGTCGAGAAAGTGCTTGTGGTGAGCCAGTAACTCCAATGGCCAGGCTGAGGTTAAGTCCAGCCTGATGCCGGGCTTGGGGCGTGACGACCTGCATAAATGGTTCTCCGTATAGGTTGATCTGCCTCCTTCTCTCACGATCGTCGAGAATCCCAAGTTCCCGTTGCCTGTTCAGGATTGCTTCTCCTCAGTGTTTAATAGCCGTGTATAAATTTTCTGACGGAAATCCCATGGATCAAAGCCTTGAAGTCTTGGAGCGAACGCTGCAAGCAAGCATCAAAGAGCAGCGCTCAGCACGTCGCTGGAAGAATTTTTTCCGTCTCGCGACTCTTGGGATCGTCGTGACTGCCTTTGTGGTCGGCGGAAGGGCAGACCTTGATGGCGTTGGGGCCGATGTGCCGGTAACAGCAAAAATCAAGGTGAGGGGAGTGATTGCGGATGGGGAGGAAGCGAGCGCTGAGAACCTGAAGCGTAGCCTCGGCAAGGCCTTTGAAAGTGAGAATACGAAAGCTGTGATTTTGGAAATCAACAGCCCAGGCGGTAGTCCCGTCCAAGCAGGCCATGTTTACGACGAAGTTCGCCGCTTGCGTGCACTGCATCCAGACACGAAGGTTTATGCCGTCATCACAGATCTGGGGGCCTCCGGTGGCTATTACATTGCCAGCGCAGCCGATGAGATATTTGCGGACAAGGCCAGTTTGGTCGGATCGATCGGTGTAACCGCGGCGAGCTTTGGTTACGTCGAGCTCATGCAAAAGCTTGGGGTCGAACGCCGCTCCTATACGTCCGGCGAACACAAGGCCTTCCTCGATCAATTCCAGCCTCAAAATCAAGAGGAGACGAAGTTCTGGGAAGGGGTGCTCAAAACAACCCACAACCAATTCATTCGCTCGGTTGAGGCTGGGCGGGGAGAGCGTTTGAAAGCGAAGGAGAATCCCGACCTATACTCGGGGCTGATATGGACTGGTGAGCAAGCGGTAGGACTGGGGCTGGTTGATCGCCTGGGTGATTCTGACTACGTGGCTCGTGAAGTCGTAGGTGTGAGCAAGATCGTTGACTTCACCCGCAAACAGAATCCCCTGGATCGCTTTGCCAGCAAGATCGGCGCTTCGGTTGCCGAACACCTCTCATTGCGGCTTGGGTTCGACGGCCTGAGCTTGCGCTAAAGCCCAGCAGGAACCCGGCCAGGCTAAGCAGTATCTGCCCCGTCCAGAGATGGACGGGGCATTTTTTTAGCCGCGCTTGAGTTGATCACGCAACTGAGTGGGTAGATTGCGAATAGTCAGCGTGCCGGCATTCTCGTCGTAGTCGATCTTGGAGCCCAGCAGGTGGGCCTCGAAGCTGATCGACAGACCTTCGGCGCGGCCGGTGAAGCGGCGGAATTGGTTCAGGGTGCGTTTATCCGCTGGGATCTCAGGTGACAGTCCGTAGTCGCGGTTGCGGATGTGATCGTAGAACGCCTTTGGTCGATCTTCATCGATCAGCCCGGACAGCTCCTCCAGCGTCATCGGCTCGCCCAACTTCGCCTGGCTGGTCGCGTAGCCAACCAGAGTATTGGTCTTCTCCCGCGCCTGCTCCTCGGGCAGATCCTCGCTCTCGACGAAATCGCTGAATGCCTTGAGCAAGGTGCGGGTTTCACCGGGGGCGTCTACACCCTCCTGGCAACCGATGAAATCACGGAAGTAGTCGGAGACCTTTCGACCGTTCTTGCCCTTGATGAACGAAATGTACTGTTTGGACTGCTTGTTGTTCTGCCACTCGCTGATGTTGATGCGCGCTGCCAGGTGCAGTTGGCCGAGATCCAGGTGCTTGGCTGGGGTCACGTCCAGGGCGTCGGTCACCGCCACGCCGTCGCTGTGGTGCAGCAGGGCGATGGCCATGTAGTCGGTCATGCCTTGCTGATAGTGGGCGAACAGGACGTGGCCGCCGGTGGAGAGGTTCGATTCTTCCATCAGCTTTTGCAGGTGCTCTACGGCAGCGTGAGTGAAAGATGTGAAGTCCTGGCCGCCCTCGATGTACTCCTTCAGCCATCGGCTGAAGGGATAAGCGCCGGACTCCGCATGGAAGAGCCCCCAGGCCTTGCCCTGCTTTGCGTTGTAGCTCTCGTTTAGATCGGCGAGCATGTTGTCGATGGGTGGCGACACACCCAGCTCGCTGTCGCGGGCGTGCAGGACGGCTGGAGTACCATCAGGTTTTTTGTCGATCTGATGAACGATGATGTGACGGATTGGCATGAGCAAAGTCCCTGTAGTTTGGGGTTAGTAAGGCGTTTCGTGGGGGTGTTTCGACAAATGGGCGGTGAGCACTTGCTTACTGAAGTCGGTCAGGATTTCAGGAGCAAGAACGGAACCGGTGATTGCAGCGGCGGGGCGAAAAATCCTCTTGCCGGAAGCCGTGAGCCAATCGAACACCATGAAGTGTTGGTGCGCTCCAGTTTTGAGAGGCGGCAGCGCCTGCCAGGTCATAGTTGAACTGGCGTATAGCGACAGTGCTGATATGACGGTTTGCGACTCCCCTGCATTGCGGCTCCGCTCGGGCAGAGCGTCATAGGCGCTGAGGGTTGCGCCGAGAACATCAGCGGGCTGAAGTCCGTCAAGATTCTTCAGATCCTCGCCGCTCTGCATTGCTCGATAGCCGTCCAGCGTCAGCTGGCCAACGAGTCGGGGGCCAGCAACCAGGTTGTATGAGTACAGCCAGAATCCAACGGCATTTCGTGCGCCGGCTGCTTCATCATCGATAACCCAGCTTGCATGCCGCAGCGACTCAGCAAACTTGCGAGCGCGCGCCTTTCCTACGTCATCCATCTACGACTCCTATCTCTTGGCCTGCGTCGACGCCTGTGCGAAAGCTCAGGCAATGTCGAACACAGTCGCACGCCGGCCGGAAAACCCAAGTCGAGATGCGAGCATCAGGAAGAGCCTGTATCGGCGCATTGGCAGGAAAAAATATCCGTCTCAATCAGGCTGCGCTCTGTTGCCGTCTCCATTCCACGGATCGAGCACCTGGCTTGGGTTATTTCGAAGCGATGGTTTCCTACCTGTAGTTCTTACAGCGGGAAACCTCGATGCAGCTCCGACCCTACCAACAACAGCAGGATTTTGAACTCCGCAAGGGCATAAGCCTTGGCGCGATCATTCAGATGCTGATGAGTCCTACGGGCTCCGGTAAGACAGAGGTGGCCAAGCACATCATTGCCGGTGCGCAGGCGAAGAACCGGAGGGCCTGGTTCATCGTCGACAGCGTGAAGCTGCTCGATCAGACGCTTGAGCGGTTCCACAAAGATGGATTGGTCGCCGGTGCGATTCAGTCAGACCATCCCTGCACTGACTATCGAAAACCCATCCAGGTCGCAACGATCCAGAGCTTGCGTCCGCGCCTGGACTACATGCTCAACCACCACAAACCACACCTTGTTCTCATTGACGAGGCGCATGTCATCCACGAAGCCCATATTGAGCTGATCACGTGGTGCCGGCGGAACAAGGTGCCAGTTATCGGGCTCAGTGCTACCCCTTGGCGGCGAGGCCTGGGCCGCATCTTTGACAGACTGGTCAACTGCATCTCCCTTTCCGAGCTGACAGACCAAGGTTTCCTTGTCCCTACACAGTGCTACGCGCCCTCCGTGCCTTCGCTGAAGGGGGTGAGCACGAAGCCGAATGGTGACTGGATCGAGGACGAGCTTGCCACGGTCATGGGTGACGCCAAGCTGCTTGGTGACGTGGTAACGCACTGGAAAGAACTGGGTGAAAACCGCAAAACGATGGTTTTCGCCTGCAACGTCCAGCATTCCAAGAAGCTCGCTGCTGAGTTTTTAAAAGCTGGGGTTGCCGCAGCTCATATCGATGGCTATATGCCTCCGCATGAGACCGAGGAGATCTTGCGCCAGTACAAGGCGGGCAAGATAAGGGTCTTGGTCTCAGTGGCTATGCTGATCAAGGGGTTTGATGACCCCTCGACCAGTTGCCTCGTGATAGCGCGGCCTACCAAGTCCCTGATGCTTCACTACCAGATGATTGGCCGCGGGCTGCGACTCTCGCCTGAAACTGGAAAAATCGACTGCATTATCATTGACCACTCCGGGAACCTCTTGCTTAACGGGAAGCCAACGGACGAGGTGCCCGATGCCATGGACAATGGGGAAGGGGAGCGTCTTGACCGCCGCCCGCAGGACAAAGGCGATCAGGAGAAAAAAACCAAGCCATGTCCGAAGTGCAGCTTTGTTTTCAGCGGATTGCTCTGTCCGAAGTGTGGCAATGAAATCGTAATACCGGATGGGGTGGCGGTGGCCACCGGCAAACTGGTGAAGCTAGACGATCGACGCAAAGTGCTCGGGCCGACCAGTAAACAGCACACTTTCTGTGAGCTGCTTGGGTACGCCCGTGAGACCGGCAAGAAAGACGGGTGGGCTCAGTACGCATACCAGGCATACATGAAAGAGCTGCCAGATCGCGCATGGATCGGTACCGTGCAACCCAAACCACCGAGTGAAGACATGAAAAGCTGGGTGAAGGGCTATAACGTCCGTCGCGCCAAAAGCAAACGCCGATTCGGGTGAACCGGCGGCTTGGGATTATCCAGAGCCATGTTTCACTGCTTTCAGCTGGGACTTAACACCCATGCGATTTTTCAACAACCAAGGATTGACATCCTCCCCCGGCTTAAACGCCGGGGATTCCCTCTCCAGGACGCTCATGCCCGAGCGCGAGAATGTTCCTGGCCGCGTTCACGTCGCGGTCGTGAGTGACACCGCACTCACAGATCCATTCTCTTATTCCAAGCCCTGCGATACCTCTCGGCCTGCTGTCGGGCAATGCACCGCAACAGCTACAGGTTTGGGTGGTGTACGCCTCGTTCACAACCCTGAAGACGATGCCTGCGTGCGCGCATTTGTAGGCCAGCATTGTTTTCAGTTGACCCCAGCCGGCATCGAGCACCGACTTGGCCATCTTGGTTTTGACGAGTTTCTGCGAGCTGACATCGCCCACGATGATCGTGTTGCAGCGCTCGACCAGCGAGCGGCTGAATTTGTGTAAGGCATCCTTGCGCCGGTTGGCTATCTTGGCGTGGATTGCCCGCACGCGAGCCTTCTTGCCGGCACGCTGGGCGCTGGCCAGCTTGGGCTCCAGGTCGCGGTAGAAACGCCCATTCTCCAGCCGCTGCCCGTCGCTACAGGTGGCCACGTCCTTCAGGCCCAGGTCGATGCCTACTACCCCTTGCCCCGTCGATAGCTGGGTCTCCAGCTCGACGACCACATTGAAATACCAGCGGCCTCGGGCGTCTTCGCTGAAGCTGCCGGAGCGGAGGCGGTACTGGCCCAGCCCGTAGCTGTCCCAGACCTTGAAGCATCTGCCATTGTGGAACACCTGGCCGTTCTTCCAGCTCGCTGCGCCGGATTTGAACGGAATCCAGCCGAGCGAGCGGCGAACACCGATCGATTTACGCCAGCTCAGCCGGGCCTTCTTGAACTGCCGGCGGCGCGTGGCGTATTCCCGCGACACTTCCTGCAATGTCTGCGAGTGCAGGCCCAGTTCCTTGCTTGCGCCCTGGGTATAGCGATCTAAGTCGTAGGCCGACAGAAAGACCCCGCGCTCACGGATCGAGCGATGGCTGAGTTCGTTCAGGTAGTTCCAGACGAAATTCACCTGCCGGGCCATCTGGCGCAGCAGCTGAGTGTGTTTGTCTCGAACGCGAACCTGGAGGGTCTTGGTGTGCTTCATGTCGGCAGCGTGCCATAGCTCTGGAATAACCCAAGGTGAGCCATCGCTATTCTCCGGCCGCCCCGATCTAGGGCGGCGTCTGCGTAATTCAGACCAAAAAACCGCCCGAAACCAGACCTTTCCCCGCGACCTGCATGAAACGATCTCCTCACCTAAGGAGACTCACATGCCCAGCGAAAAATATCTTCCGGCGATATGCCGATCACCACTCATTGACTACCTGGCAGGCATCGGCTCGCACGCGGTCATGATTCTGACGTTCAGGCACAGCGGCGAAGAGCTGCGCTCGATGTCCAGTCGTCACGCTGCCGGCTTGATGGCAGTAGCGGTTGGCATGGTCGTCGCCTGTACCCACCTCGCCCCGAGCTCCAGCTCCACGCATAGCTTGGCGCTTTACACACTATTTCCCCTCCTCATAGCAGCAGCAGCCTTACGCACCTTCGGAATGCATGCCGTTGCAGGGTATGCGACGTTCCTGGTGGTGACAGAGCCGGTAGCCCTGGTTGTTCGCCATCTCCCAATGGGCGACCTGATTGATGCCGTGTTTTCGTTCTGGTGCTTAGCAGCGCTGTCTGTCTACGGCGGCAAATGTGCAAAAAACAGAATGGAGTCGCCTCAATGAAGTCGACCGCAGAACAGCTCCCCATCATCGAATACCAAGGTGACCATCTGGTGGTGAAGGCCTATGCCGGGTGCGGCAAGACGACAACGCTTGTTGCCTACGCCAACCATCACAGCCACTTGCGCATGCTCTATCTGGCGTACAACCGCGCTATCCGGGATGAAGGCGCGGAGAAGTTTCCGAAAAACGTAGTGTGCAAGACATCCCACCAGTTGGCCTGGCCGCAGTTTGGCCGACACTATCAGCACAAGCTCGGGAACATCCGTCTGACGGATGCTGCCGGGCTCCTCAAAACACGGAACTGGGGAGATGTTCGAGACGCTATCGCTGTGCTCAATGCCTACCTTTCGAGCGCTGACGAAGAAATCAGTGAGGCGCATTATTTTGCTGCGCTCAGCGAGGAAGAGGCAGCGGAGCACGGAGCCGATCACCTCGACCGGACGATAAATTCTGCCCAGAAACTCTGGGACGAGATGATCGATACCGAGAGCAAATTCCCCTGCCAGCATGACGCATACCTGAAGCTCTTCCAGCTCAGTAATCCCCAGCTGCCGTATGACGTGATCCTTTTCGATGAGGCGCAGGACAGTAACCCCGTAACTGCCTCCCTGGTCGCTGGTCAGAAGGCGAGGAAGATATTTGTCGGCGACAAATGGCAGCAGATCTACCGTTGGCGAGGGGCTGAGAACGCACTTGATACGCAGATTGTGCAGGGCGCGGCGTCGATGTTCTTGACCAACTCGTTCCGGTTCGGGCCGATGATTGCCGGCGTAGCCAATGCGATCCTCAAACAGCAAGGGGAAACACGTCCCCTGGTTGGGTTTGGTGCCCGCGACAAAGTGACGACATCGCTGCCCTCTGGATGTAACCACTACACCGTGCTCAACCGCACGGTGATCGGCGTGATCATGACGGCCATTGATGCTGTATCTGACGGCCAAGTTGTCTACTGGAACGGGGGGATTGAGGCATACCAAATCTCCGACCTCGAGGATGTTTACCATCTGAAGGTCGGCCGCAAGGATGAGATCCGCAACAAGCGCCTTTTCGGGCAGTTCAGCGACTTTGGAGGGTTTGCCGAAGCGGCAGAGGAGTCGAAGGATGCCGAGATGAATCGGATGCTCAGGATACTCAAGGAGCACAACGACATTCCGAAGTTGATCTCGGCGCTACGCCGCAACTCAACAGATGATCCTCTTGATGCAGATGTGATTGTGAGCACCTGCCACCGCTCGAAGGGGCTGGAGTGGGATGTGGTTGTCTTGGAAGAAGATTTCCCAGACATCTTCGACGAAGAGAAGATCACCCCTGATCAGCGGGTTGATGAGTTGAATTTGCTCTATGTCGCAGCCACAAGAGCAAAGAAGGTGTTGGTGATCAACAGCATCACCCAGGTCGTGATCCAAAAAAGTCACGCTGAGGCCAAGCGGGAGATGGAAGCAGCAGCGGGGCAGCGCGCATGATCTACCTCTATCTCGCGCTTTTACTGGTGCCGGCCGGCGCGATTTTTGTCTGGGGTAAGCTGGTGTCACAGTTTTCGGTAAAGACGTGGATCGTCTATCGGAACACTGGAATCATCGGCGGGCCTGTACATGAAATGGCGCACGCGATTGCATGCCTGCTCTTCGGCCTGCGAATCAGGAAGCTTGCTCTATTCGCACCGGATGCAATCACTGGGCAGCTGGGCTACGTCGAGTTTTCCTACAGCCCGTTTTCTCTGCGCAACTCGATTGGTCTCCTTGTTCAGGGCATAGCGCCCTTGTTGGCCGGGGGCGCAATCGCCGTTATCTCCCTTGGCACATCATACGATCAGAGCCTTCCCGACCAGGGATTGGTGCCGTTGGTTGTCTGGATCGGCGCTGTGGCCACCGGTTCTGTTACCGCGATCGTCGACTTGGGTACTGGCTCATTGCAGGGGTTTGCTCTGGCGTTACTCGTCCTGGTTATCTCGATGCACGCCATCCCAAGCACAGCCGATACCGCCCTGGGTCTCAAGGGATTCGCGATCATCGCGGTCGCTTTCGGCGGATTAATTTTCTTGCTCCAGATGATCCCATTCCAAGGAGAAGGCGTAGCAATGGCGTTCATCATCAAGGCAGCGGATCTGGGGACGCGCTATCTCGAGATCGGCATGTGGCATGCACTCAACGGCGCGGTGACGGTGGTGACCCTATCTGTAGTAGCGAGCTTAGTGCTGATCCTGCTCCCAGCGTTTTTCTTCCATCTAAAATCCTTCTGGGATGGAGCCCGTGGCCATGTTTGAGCACTTATGGTGCATGCAATCGCGGGTGCATTAGGCCCGAGCAATTCACGAAGTCAAGGAAATTATATGCCCAAGTTTCTTAACACCAGCGCTACCAATTACTACCTGGAGGAGCTGATCAAGAACGCCAAAGAGCGGCTGATCCTGATCAGCCCGTTCCTCAAAATCAATGATCGCATCCGCGAGCTGCTGGAAGACAAAAACCGCATGAAGATTGACGTGCGGATCGTCTACGGCAAGAGCGAGCTCAACCCTCAGGAAATTAACTGGCTCAAGGCCCTGACCTTCGTTCGCACGAGCTTCTGCAAGAATTTGCATGCCAAGTGCTACCTCAACGAAGAAGTGGCCATCATCACGAGCCTCAACCTCTACGAGTTCAGCCAGGTCAATAACAACGAGATGGGCATCCTGCTGACCCGGGAGGCTGACTCGGAGTGCTACCGCGATGCCTACGACGAGGCTCAGCGTATTGTCCGTGTAAGCGATGAGGTGCGTATTGCAATGGAAATGGTCGTCAAGGTCGAAGGCGGTGGCGCTGCTGCTCAGGCAGCATCGGCATCGACCGATGAGGCTGATGGTGGTTCAGGCGCTATGGCCAAGCTCACCTCTGCAAAGTTGGCTGCAAAAATGGGCATCAAGACGAAAGACCTGATGGATCGGCTTGTTGCGGGGGGATACCTCGAGCTTCGAGATACCATGCATTACCTGACAGACCTTGGTAAATCCGCAGGTGGCGAGTTCCGGAAGGGGCCTGGCGGTTTTTACTTTTTATGGCCGTTTGATTTTGATTTTTGACGCTTGTGTCGAGGCCCGACCGGCACGGAAAGCAAGCCTGAATGCCATGGAATTCCTCACCTGATGTGAGCCGGCCCAGAAGCACGATAAGCGAGCCGCCCAAGGCTGACTAAGGGCGGCTTTTCTTTCTCCTCCGGGCCTGCTTGACCGCAAATTTGCGTGATCCCAGAGGGTTGCAGGCATCCCTGTAAATAGGCATCATGGCCCTACCGAAAGGTGCGTAAGCTGCGCGCTATTGCAGCTCAAGAACCCTCACAGTCCCGATCGGGGCTGTTCAAGTAAGCATAAGTCCGTCTGACCTATGCTACCCCCCAGAATCAACCATCCACGCATGAGCGTAGATGTTTGTCCGTGCCTGGCACGGGTCGTTAGCTGCGACTCTAATCAGCTTAAAAACCTACCCATGCGGGGAAACCCGTATGGGATTTCTCCGCTCTGAAAACTGGAGTTGAGAATATGAGCAATACCAACGAAGTCGTTAATCTGACCAAGTTTAAAACTACCCGTGAACTCGAAGCCTTCGGGGTTCGTAATCTTACGAGTTGGAAGGAATTTCAGGAGATTCGTAATCTCCTTTTCTTCCCGGTGTTGCCGACCAAGGAAAGTGTTGCAAAGCGCGTTGAGCGTCTTGCCGAAATTGCCCTTGCTGAAGCAAAAAAATCTGGCACAACTACCGTTCTGGTCAGTTGCCCGCCATGGATGATGCATTCGCTGTGTGCCGAGCTGGTTTATCACGGGCTCACACCAGTCGTAAGCTTCACCAAAAAAACCAGTGAAGACAGCCTGTCTGTGATTGATCTGGTAGTTGCTGCGTAAACCTGCACAAAATAAACCGCCCACTGGGGGAGTCTTCCCCTATGGGGATTCTCCTTTTCTTGGGCAACTGCTTTCGAGAACGGAGAATATAAAATGCAATTCAATGCAAAAGTTGAGATGAAAGAGTTCGGCTTCAATACCAACGCGCAAGCGCCAGGTTTTGCAGAAGGACACCAGTGGATGCATCACGTCGCGCCGAAGAAGAAGTATTTTTTCCGCGAGATGCTGGTCAAGCCGTTCATGAGTTGGCTCTACGCTCCGTTTGGGGATAGCTGCATGCTCCTCGGCCCAACTGGATCGGGTAAGTCTTCGCTCGTAGAGCAAGTCACTGCCCATCTTAATTGGCCCTGCATCACCGTTTCGGCACATAGTCGGATGGAAATGCCGGAGCTTACTGGTTACAACCTGCCTGTCACTGATCCGGTGAGCGGCGACCTGAACACGAAGTTTGTGGATGGGCCGCTGACCCAAGCAATGCGTAATGGGTTTGTGTTCGTGCTCGATGAGTACGACACGCTTGATCCGGCAGTAACTGTAGGTCTGCACGCTGTCATGGAGGGGAGACCCTTGGTGATTGCGGAAAACAATGGTGAGGTTGTGAAGCCTCATGCCAACTTCCGGTTTGTCGCTTGCGGCAATACGGCGGGACAGGGTGATGCATCGGGAGTACATGCTGGCACCATGCAGCAGAACCTGGCATCGCTGGATCGCTTCCGAGTGTTTGGGGTTCCGTACCTTGAGGCTGATAACGAAGTAGCAACTTTGATATCTGCTTTGCCAATGCTTCCGGAAGAGATGGCGAAAAACATGGTGAAGGTTGCGAACTCCATTCGTAATCAACATCAAGGGTTAGGTGGTAATTACCTAAGCGTCACGATGTCCACTCGGACATTGCTTCGCTGGGGGCGTATCTCTTGTGGATACACTCACCAGGGCGCGGCTAATCCGCTTCAACTTTCGCTGGATGAATCGCTGCTCAATCGCTGCGATTTAGTTCAGAAGACAGCAATTCGTAAGATCGCCCAGAGTGTCTTTGGTGGCGATTGGAAAGTTGCTGTGTAAAAACCCTAAGGGGGAATCTCCCCCACCGGGCGCGATTCCCCCTTTTTCATGCATGTGAGAAAGGAGAATCGTGAAATGTCCATTCAACAGAATGAGATCAAAATCCTAGACCAACTACTGCTGGTCGATCTTTCCGGTATCCATCTGTGGACTGCTCGGAAAAAGCTTAAACCTGAAATGCTGGAGGGGAAGATTCCTCCTGCTATTTTGGCTTCACTCGGCTCGATGCGTGTAATCGACCCGGAGAAGCTGAAACCGTTTGAGAAGATCAAGCGGCAGGCTACAAAGGTGGTGGAAGAGTGTGGTGTGCGGTTCCTCGGTGGCTATGCAGTTTCCCAGGACAAGATCCAGGAGGTTGTTGACCGACTGGAAGCGCTCAAATCGCAATTCTACGACTTGAAAAACAACTTTCTCCCTAACTACGAACGCTGGATCACTGAGTGGATCGACAAGGGCTGGGAGAAGCAAGAATGGCGTGATGCTATCCGCACCTCGGTGACACCGAAGGCGCAGGTAGATGCAGGGATGCATTTTGGGTACGCGGCATGCCGTGTTTCCCCTGATGGCGACAAGCACCTCTCTAACACGCTGGGTACGCAGGTCCGTGGTTTGTCAGATCAGCTGTACGCTGAGACGGCAGATACAGCCGAGCGCTTGCTTGAAACAGGCTTGGCCACTCGTGGCCATGTCACACAAACGACGCTGAACACTGTTCGGAAGATCAACGCCAAGCTTCGCGGCCTGATGTTCCTGTCCAGTGAGGTCAAAGCCCTAACCGAACACATTGAGGAAGTCCTTGCGGCTCTCCCCAAGTCCGGGGTGGTTAATGGCTCTCAGTACAACAGCGTTGTAGCCCTTGTGTCGGCCCTTTCTGATGAGGACTCGATCAAGCGGCTGATCAAAAACCTGAACATTGCCAACGGTCATGAAGATGCATCGATGGCCTTCGTTCCAGCATTGCCTTCAGTTGAAACCGAGGCCCCGGCCGGTGTTGAAACAGAGGCTCCTACAGCAGTTGAGATCGAGGCCCCGGCCGAGACTGTCGCTGTTGTTGCTGTACCTGATGCTGAAGTACCCGCGGATGCCGTAACGATGGTCGAGGAAGAGCTGAGCGCAAGCGTAGCTACTCCGAGTTGTCACGACAGCATCAACGAAGTACCAGCAACACCCGAGGTTGTTGAACCAGCTGAATCCGTTCCAGTGGAGCAGTCTGAAGAACCCCTCGTAATCAATCCGTCCGAACCCGATATGCCCTTCGGCACCTTCTGGTTCTGACATCACACACAAACCCCGCGTGGGAGTAGCCCTCCTCGCGGGGTTACTCCTTTTCGCGGTGGCGAGAAAGGAGATAAACGATGAGCAATCAATCCCTGGTCGGCACTCTGCCGATCTATGCACAGCACCTTGCCGAGCTAACTGGCGTCAAAGTGCACGTTGAGGGTATCCAGGCTAAGACAGATGGAAAAAACGTATTTGTCCCCTTCACCGAGGACGATCTGCCGCTGTCCTTCGGGTACATCGCACATGAATGCTCCCATGTCCGCAACACAGACATGGGCTGCTTTCGCGACTCATGCCCGACACCCTTCCGCAAGAATCTGCTGAACATTCTTGAGGACATCCGCATTGAACGATTGAGCATGGATCAGTACCCAGGTACTGAGTCGGACATCCGCTACCTGAACCGCAAGGTTCTGCTTGAGCCGTTTCGGCCTGAGCAGGTGGATGACTGCCCGGCGCTCCATGTGATTCACAACGGAATTCTCTACGGCGGTTACTGGCTACTCCAGGAACCGCAGCTTGAGGTTCCAGCAAAAGCCTACCTGGCCCGTATGGAGACCCTTCTTGGGGCTGACCTTACGGATCAGATCCTGACCCTGGTGAAGAACACCCTGACGTGCGAGAGCACAACAGATGTTCTCGCTCTGGTGGACGCGATTATCGACCTGCTGCCTTCGCAAGAGGATGAGCAGGAAGATGAGCAACCGCAGCCCGAGCAAGGCTCGGAGGGTGCTCCTCAGGACTCGCAAGAGTCGGGTGGAGGCGATCAGCAGCAGGAGCAGAAGCAAGACGGTGGTGCGGGTGCAGGTGATGAAGGCAAAGAGGAGGGGCAACCCGAATCCAAGCAGGAAACATCTGATGGAGGCCAGTCCGGCTCCGAGCCGCAAGACCAATCCCAACCAAGTAGCGGCAGCAATGCCGGCGACGATGGCCAAGAAACCTCGCAGTCCAGCAATGGCAGCGGCAAACCTTCCCCAGAAGCCAGCAACCTGCGCGAGCAGGCCAAGGATGCAACCGAAGCCGACCTGAAAGGGTTGATCTCGGAAGTTGGCGACAAGGCGGGTGAGTTGCTAGGCCGTAAGGCAGTGCGCGACGGTAATCCGCTCCGACCATTCTCTCTGGATGGGAGGGGGAGGAACCGATCCGATCAAGCGAGCGTCCGCCGTGTGCAATTGGGCATCGAGCAATCTGCCGGTCTACGACAGTGCCTTAATGGGCTGTTACAGGCGCAGGTTGATTGCCGTGTTCGGCTGAAGCGGCAGGGCAAGAGGATCGACACTGGCCGTATCGCCATGATGAAAGGCGGCGAAACGCGGGTGTTTAGAAGTAAGTCTCGAGCAGAGCGTCAGTCTGCATCAATCCAGATTCTTCTCGACAAGTCGGGGAGTATGAAGTCTGCGATGGATCAGGCCGAAGCCGCAGTCTATGCGGTGCTAAGCGCGCTGGAGGGACTTCCGCTGGTGACAACCGGCGCGATGTCGTTTCCCAACAAGGCAAACGATGGCGTTGAGCGCTGCGCACTGATCAAGAGCCCGAAAGAGCGATTGATCAGGGCGGTAAGCGAAGGTGGCTTTGGTGTGATGTCGGAGGGCGGTACGCCTCTTGCGCAAGCACTGTGGCCGGCTGCTGTTGAAGTTCTTCGTGCGAAGGGCGAGAAGAAGATTCTTTTCGTCATAACGGATGGGGAACCGAACGCAGGTACTACTCATGCAGCGAAAGAGTTTATTCAGCGGTGTGAGGTCAGCGGCATCGAAGTGATTGGACTTGGTTTCGGAAGTGCCAATGAGCACATCCTGAAAGCATTGTTCAGCCAATACCGTGCTGTTGGGGAGGTTGCGAATCTCAAGAACTCGCTCTTTGAGCTTGTTCGCGAAGCATTAGCTGCCTGACAAATAACCATTCAACCCACTAGGGGCTTTCCCTAGTGGGAGGCCTCTGTCGGTTTGAGGAGGTCTGAAATGGAAAATACTGCGACTGCGTTGCCCTTGCTGGATCTGTTTGGGGAACAAGTAATTATTCAGCGCCGCTCGTTTGAGCGGAGACCACGGAGAAAGGCAAGCCATGCGCGAGTCTTTCAACTTGGATTTCTCGACATTCTGGAAATGTCAGACGCTGAGTTGGAAGCCCTGCGGACACGAGACGAAATCACCGATGATTACGTTGAGTGGATGCGGGAATACCTGCTGAAAATCACTCTGAGGCAGATCATTCATCCTCAGCTCAGTGAGCAGAATTGGCGCGAAGCAATGGATTGGGTACTTTCGGACGAAGTTCATCCGTTTAGCTTCCGAGTCTGTTGTGAAGCAATGATGTGCGACTTCGAAGATGTTCGCGCTACCACATTGAAAATCGCAGCCAAAGAACTGGTTAAGTAAATAGAAGCCCGATAGGGGGAAAGCCCCCTACGGGCTTTCTCCCTTTCTGCGTTTCGTAGAAATGGAGAATCAGATGAATGCTTATAAGGATGCCCAGGCCGGCGAAGCCAGGACGTTCGTTACTCGTAACGATCAGGTGGTCAAGCTAGTTGAAAGGCTGCTGAAACGCGCTGCCGGCGTTCTCGTCGAGAAGGTTTGCCGCAAGGCTATGACGGAAGGCGAGCTTCAGGTTGTAAAGCAGGCGGTTGAGCGTGGCGAGCTGTACAAGGTTTTCAGCCTTGTTCGTCCGGCTGCTGACCAAATGCGACGTGTGGACAGCAAGAACATTTACTGGGACTGGATTGATGCCTTCGGGAGCTATTCGGACGCAGTTGGCTCTTGCTGGCCATACATGAGCCAGGAGCGAAGAGCGTACGCTCTGCTGCACGCTGAAGAGCTGGCCAACGCAATCTGCAAATAACCCTACCGGGGAACCCCGGCGGGGTTCTCCATGAAAATGGAGATGAAAATGCACCGGTTTGTTGAAGAAAAGATGGCAAAAGCCGCGCCTGTTCCATGCGACTTCATCCTTGGCGATACCGTGACGGTGACAAATGGATACGGAGTCGAAATCCAGGGAAAGAAAATCCTTGGATTCGTCCGGGAGATCGATCCTGAGTTTCGCCCTGATGCATTCGTTTTTCTGGATTGGGATTGCTACTGGTTCCCGGTTTCGCCAGAAAAATTGAAGCTCGAAAGCAGATATTCAGGACTCTAAAAAACACAACCCAAGGGGGAGAAATCCCCCGCGGGGCTTCTCCCTGCATGGATGTATGGAGAAGTCGATGAACGCGATCCTCGAAGCTGCTCGTTTGCAAGGCCAGGCCTCGATAAGCCGTAAGGCTTGGGTAACCAAAGGGGGCACAAAGGTTCACCTATGGGAGCTGTCATCAGGGGGCGTCATCCTCCTGAAGCACTCGCGGGGAGAAGGTTTTTTCCAGCCGATAAAGCTGGAGGAGCCAATGGAGATGGTTGTTGACCGTTTCCGGAATAAATGCGGCCACAAGGTGTTCTCACCTAATGGGCTATGAGTGTGAAAGGGTGGCCTTCGGGTCACCCTTTTTTTTGGTTCGCCATCTTGTTAAAGGGCATCGGTTTGGTATCATCGCAGGCATAGAGCGGGCCTCAGGTCGAGCTCTCAAGAACCCCTCCAGCACAGAGCCCTCTGTGCTTAGAACTTAGCGCCATGCATGAGCATGTCCGCCAAGGCCTGAAACGTGTATGCGTTCAGGCAGTGTTCTCATCATGTATGTGATGAGTCACAAAAAGCAGAGCCACGCTTTCAAACCGGCTTAAAAATAGCACTCAAATTATCGACATCCAGGCAACTGGATATTGGTTTTTCTGCGTGCATAAAAAACCCGCAGCGGGGAGATTACTTCCCGCCAGGGTGGTTCTCCGTCTGCATCTTTTGCTAACGGAGAACACCATGAAAACTCTCATCGTCCTTACCGCTCTTGTTGTTGGTGGCATTCAACTTGGCTTCAAGGCGTTCGATGCAGGCGTTGAAACTGCTCAGCAGTCTCACACCGCAGAAATGATCAAGGCACGTCACGCGCTTTGATTCAATAAGGCTCTTGGCAAAAAGCTTTCGGTTTTACTGGAAGTCTTTGCTTCGTAAGAGGTCGTCCCGATGTTTCATGTAAACGCAATTGACGCTGTTCGCAGCGCATCATCGTTGGCAGAAAAATCGAACTTTGCCTATGCGATTTATTCGCAGGCAAATGGCTTTATTGTTGTTCTTCTAACTCAGCCGAACGGCTCGGAGTTGGAAATAATTAAACCCTGACGGGGAATCCCGTTGGGACTCCTCGTCTTTTTGAGGAGTAAAAAAGATGTACAAGAAAATACTATTCGACTGGATTAAGGCTTCACTTATGGGCGTTGGCTGTAGCTTGTTGGCAGCCGCTTTTGTTTCCATCGTTACACCAGGAACGCATCCGCTTGTCGTATCGTTCTGTCTGGTGCTTGGCGTGGTAATGATGATCGCCGATTTGGTGGTATCCTTGATTACAGCGATGAGCAATCCGAAAGGAGAATGAAATGGACTCGATGCAGATGCTTGTTTACGCAATCGTAGGCGTTGTCGGTGCTTTGGCCCTAACCGGCGTGATCGGTTATGTGGTCGCTGACCGTCTCGACAAGAAGCACGGCACGAACATCAAGGCCCACTGAGCCTTCCCTCAGGGGTTGGCCCAGTGAACGGATTCAAGTCTAGCTTCGGCTAGACCGCTGCGTGGTCACCCTCCGTGGGTGATCCACCAGAGCCCTTCCGTGTGAAGGGCTCTGGGGATCACCCACACCTGGAGAGTTGAACATGACCGCAGCAAACGCACTATTCTGCCAAGAACTCAAAGAACTGATGGTCGAGTCTGGACGGGTGTTCAAAGTCCCCGAGCAGATCGCCAGAACTGTTTCGTCCTCCGATCCGGATACCCGGTTCGTTAAATCATGGGCGGTGATTCATCGCTTGATCCCGAGTGATGGCCAGGTCTTAGTAGTGCCTGAGGCATGATCAAAAACACAGCGAGCCCCGGCCGGTGACCCCACCAGCCGGGGCTTTGCTTTTTCAGGCGATTTTGTTGCCTGAAACCGCGCCATCATTTCTCACCCTTCCCCTAGCATCGAAGCATCCCCATTTTTGGACATGCGATCGATGCGACAACCACTCAAAACAACGCTGAGACGGCTGGTCAACGTGACCGTGATCGGCCTGTATCTCAACAGCATGACCTTCACAGCCTGGGCCGACGCTGTGACAGCAGGATCTGCGGCCGGTCAATCGGTAGGCCAGCAGGCACTTCAGGTATTCGATGGTGGGGACGCCTCCGTCACGCTTCAGGATCTTTTCCCTGAAACTGGAGACACTGCCTCGCTCGAGAACGTCTACGGCGACGATGTGAAGACGATCGATCTCGGGTTGCGAGCAAATACCCGCCTCCAATCGGAATCGTCCTCTGAGGGAGAGGCATACCGAACCCTGATCGACAGCGGCAACCGCATGTCGGTAGATCTCTCCAACGACCCTATGCTCAATCAGGCTGATCAAGTTCGTTCCCCTGACTTCATGGATGGGTTTAAGCAGAACTTCGCGGACTGCACCTCTACCGAAGTTTTTGAGAACGTGACGAAAAACGCCCATGTTGCCAATTACAAAACATGTGAGCGCGTCGTGGATCAAGGCGGAAACGTTGAGTTCCTGCATGACTACAAGGTAGGTGTAATCGAATACGTTTCCGGGCAGCCAAACTTTCAGTCGTGCGGACCAGGTTGCTTGTACATCTGGGTCGGCACGGTAGGGGACAACTACTGGAGCGGGAACTGCAAAATCTATGAGGAGTACACCCGATTCCGCGTGATAGCCAAGGACGCCATTATTTCAGCTACCGTCGACAGAGCTGTTTTCGACGATTATTTCCAAATCCTTTTCAATGACGAAATGCTTTGGACGCACACACCTGGTGTCTTCCCGCCGGAAACAGCTGGAAGCTGCGAACGCGGAACAAGCTGGAACGTAGCTCCGAACAAGGTGATCACTGACAAGTTCGGCAGCGATGATGACGTGATCACGTTCAAAACCCGCACCTCGGTTACCGGTGGTGGTGAGGGTTACGCCCGCATCAAGATCATCTATGACCCGGCAAAGGCGTTTGTCGATAATGGTTGGGGGCCGGAAGAGCGCCTGCCTATGTTCGACATGATCGAGGATGGGTTCTGCACCAACGCTCAGATGTCGTGCACGTCTATGCCGGCGGTGGACGCCAATGGCTGTACTGAAACCAATGGCGTTCGGATCTGCCGCTCTGACATGCCACCATCCCCGCACCCGAGCATCGATCCGCTTTGCAAGAAGGCCCAGGTAAGCGCCGAGTGCTCCTACTACAAGGGGAATATGGATTGCTACACGGACGCCCAGGGTGTGCAGCGGTGCCCCTCAAATGATGGCGGCAACCTGAATACCTGCACCCAGTACGAGCAGAACCCCAGCTGCGGTTTTATCTCTCAAGGTTGTATTGATGGCGCAAAAGGCGAGACAGGCTCTTGCTATGCCTTCGAGGAGGTCTGGGACTGCGGTTATGACACCAGCTACGAAACTATCGTGAACACTGGGGCCCAAATCGAATGCCCTGGTGGGGCGCGCTGCATGGGCAGTGAGTGTTTCGACTCGTCGAACACGAAAAGCGGCGATTTTGCCTATGCGGTGGCCATGCTTCAGGTTGCTCAGTTTGCTGAGCACGACCTGGACTGCGGTGGTGATGGTACCGATATCAACGAGGCCAATGACTGCAAGGTGTTCAAAGGCGAGGCTATGGAGTGCAAGAAGGCGCTCGGGGGCTATGTTGACTGCTGCGAAGCGCCGGAAAGCGTAAGCATCTTCGACTATGTAAACCTGACCATGAACACTCTCAAGATGACCAGCTCACTTGAGGCATTGAGCAGGACAGGAAATCTCTTTGCGCCGGGATACTGGGCCGCGGGCACTGAAGCTGCCATGTCTGTCGGCTCCTCGGTTATCAAGGGCCAGTGGGGCACCATTGTCGATAGCGCCACTGCTGCGTTCAATGAGGGATTCCAAGGTGCAGCGATGGGACAGATTCAGCAATGGCTGATGCAGCAGGCCTATGATGCAATGGTTGAAATGGGGGCCTCTGCTGCTGCAAATGCGGTATTCGCTACAGGTGCAGAAGGCACCGCGACCCAGGGTACTGTTACTGGACTAAGCGCCAACGCTGCGATGGTAGTTAATATCATCGGCTGGGTTTATATGGTCTATGTGATTGTGGATCTGCTGATCAACATTATTTGGGAGTGCGAGCAGAAGGAGTTCGAGCTTGGTGCGAAAAAGGAAACCCGGCAATGCCACTTTGTTGGCAGCTACTGCGCATCCGAAGCACTTGGGTCATGCGTTGAAAAGCGAGAGGCCTATTGCTGCTTTGGCTCGGTTGTAGCGCGCATCATTCAAGAGTCAGCCCGTGAACAACTGGGGTTGGGATGGGGTGACGTAAAGTCGCCTACGTGCGAAGGAATTACGCCAGCTCAGATGGCGCAGATGGATTGGTCGCGTGTGGATCTGTCTGAGTGGATCGGCATGCTGAATCTTGCAGGGCGTCTTCCTACCGCTAATACAGTTTCCCTGGAGGATATTACCGGGAGTGGTAGTAAACTTCAGACAACAGATGGAGAAAAGCGTCTGAACACATTAGATAGAAACCTACAGAGGCTTGAGAATTTCGATGTAGACGCGGTAAAGAGAAAGGCAGAGGAAGGGCTGCGATAAAATAAGCCCCGCGCTGGCGGGGCTTTTTTTATTTATCAGTTGTTTTATTTTCCGATGAAATACATCGATTGACCTTTATTGATAATGCGCGCTGGAACAGAGTTCTTCCGCAGCCTTTCACCTGGGTGGTACATGTAAAACCATTCAGGTAGTTTCTCCGAAACCTCAATCATGGCGTCCAGTGTAGATATATCGTTTTTGTTTCCGTCAATTGTATACTGCCCATGATGAATAAATATCGGCCCGTATGCCTCGGAAGAAGCAATGAAAGTAGGAGGAACTGAAGCTACCCCGTCAAACTGAACCGGGGTCTCTTTCCAAATTGCTACGGGGTCAACATAGGCTTTCCCACTACCAGGCGGATATTTTCCAACTTTAGGCGTGAGTGTTGATCTTTGATTAGGGAAAGCTTTAAGGCGGGCCTCATCAAAAAGTTTTAGTACAAGAGCAGATGCTTCTTCGGGGGACTTAGCAAGTGTGGATGGGACCCACGCGGCTGTTTGATACCCCCGAGCTGGATCGCTCGAACCGCCGAGTAGAAAGAGTCCTACCCCAAGGCCAAGAGCTGCATTGCTGCTGACGCCTGAGGGCGGGGACGCATAACCGCCTGCGGCAATAGCGACATCGCCCACAGACGAACCGCCCGTACCTGAAGTCGCTGTTGTCGGGCCGGATGTAGCCAGCTCGAGAGGAACATCACGCTGGCCAGAAATGTTCATGGCAGTCAGAACGTGCATTGCATCCGACCATTTTTCCTTCGGTACATTCTGCGGATCAGGCAGCTGCACGGTGGCAGTCTTCGGCGTGGAAGAGCACCCGACCAGGAGGGCAATAGTTGCTGCGAGGAGGCCGGTGTAAATCGTTCTACGATGGTTCTGCATGGTGAAACTCCTTGTTTTGATAGGCATAGGTTACCGGCTTCGGCGGGAATCCCAAGCGAAGCGAATGACTGGTGGGCTTTCTACGCATTGGACGGGTAGCGCACGCCTCGCGGCGGCCCTATACTCGACACTGTACAGATAGCCAGCAATCCAATGCTCAGACGCCAAGCCTACAAATTCCGCATCGAACCAACCGGCGAGCAGCAGCGTAAGCTGCGGCAGTTCGCAGGGGCGTGCCGATTCGTTTTCAACAAGGCGCTGGCGGTGCAGCAAGTCAACCGCGAAGAAGGCGGCAAGTACATCGGCTATGTGGCCATGGCCAAATATCTCACCGCCTGGCGCAACGGCGATGAAACGCCTTGGCTGAAGGATGCCCCGGTGCATCCCTTGCAGCATGCGCTCAAAGACCTCGACCGGGCCTATCAGAACTTCTTCGCCCAGCGGGCCGACTTTCCCCGCTTCAAGAAACGCGGTCAGCGCGATAGCTTCCGCTACCCCGATCCCAAACAGATCAAGCTCGACCAGGGAAATTCACGCATCAACCTGCCCAAGCTGGGCTGGCTGCGCTATCGCAACAGCAGGCAGGTGCTGGGCACGGTGAAGAACGTCAGCGTGAGCCTCAGCGCCGGGCACTGGTGCGTTTCGATCCAGACCGAGCGCGAGGTAGATGTACAGCGGCACTCCTCCCCGCTGGCGGTCGGCATCGATCTAGGCGTGGTGCGTTTTGCGACACTTTGGGATGGTCGACAGGAAACAGTGTTGCAACCGCTCAACAGCTTCAAACGGCATCAGCACCGGCTGGCAAAGGCCCAGCGGCAGATGAGCCATAAGACCAAATTCAGCAACAATTGGAAGAAGGCCAAGGCTCGCGTCCAGCGCATTAACCGTCAGATCGCCGACGCCCGAAACGACTACCTGCATAAGGCGACTCACGCCATCAGCCAAAGCCACGCGCTGGTGTGTGTCGAAGACTTGAAGGTAGGCAACATGAGCCGTTCGGCCAAGGGCACCGTCGAGCAGCCAGGGCAGAGCGTCCGGCAGAAGTCGGGGCTCAACCGCGCGATCCTAGATCAGGGGTGGGGAGAATTCCGCCGTCAGCTCGACTACAAGGCCCAGTGGGCCGGTGGTTGGCTGGTAGCGGTGCCACCGCAGCAAACCAGCCAGCAGTGCCCCGAGTGCGGACATACCCATGCGGGCAATCGACAGACTCAGGCACTGTTTCTCTGCTTGGCTTGCGGCCACTCTGACAACGCCGACCGAGTAGGCTCCAGGAACATCCGTGAGCGCGGATTGAAAACGCTCGAAGGGCAGGGCCATGCCCCGATCGCCTGTGAAGTGAACGGCGCTGTATGGCCGTCAGCAGCAGGAACCCGCCGAAGCGAAGAAGCTGCATTCGCAGCCTAGCGCCGTAGGAATCCCCGGCCTTGCGGCAGCTCTGTGAGCGAAGCGAGAGGCTGGAGAGGATGTCAAACGGTTGTTGAGGTCGTACCCAAGCACAAGAAAAACCCCGCCGTGGCGGGGTTGCAGTCATCGACTCGTAGGTGTAGCGGCCTGCATTTAAAAACGTCCCGACCTGCAATCAATACGATTTTCGACCGGAATTAACTGCGACTGACCGGCCCGGCAAACCAGAAAAACGTCCCGACCTGCAATCAATACGATTTTCGACCGGAATTAACTGCGACTGACCGGCCCGGCAAACCAGCATTAACTGCGAATGAGCCTGCATTGATCCGCGCCGACCTGCATTCCATCGTCGCCAGCCTGCATTATTTGCAAATGACAGGACTCAGATAGGCAAGCCCGCTGCCAGCATCTTGTCACGTAACTCAACCGCCCGCGCCGGGTCTAGCGCATTACTGAACAGAGCCTTGATTTCGGTGGGTTTGGCATCGAATTGCTCCACTAGATCCTTGATGCGGTAGCCGTGACGAGTGAGGGTTGGCTCCAGATCATCCAGTTGGCGCGACAGCACCGATTGCACGAGTTCCGCCGAAACGGGTTTCTCGCCGGTCAGGTAGCCGGCTTCCAGTGCCAGGCTGAGGTGCAGTTGGATTTGCAGTGGCGTGCGCAGTTTAGTGGCGAGTAGGTCGATCGCGTCTTCGGTCAGAATCGACTCGGGTTCGACCTTCCCCGCAGTGCAGGTTTCCAGCAGCCACTGAATGTATTCCCGCTGACTGCCAGCAATGCCATCGAGCGAGAAGATGTCGGTGCGGTAGCCGATTTCCTCCATCGTCGGTCGGCGCAGGTCGTTACGCAGCTTGGGATGCCCGGCCAACACGATCGACAGCCGCCCGTCACCGTCCTCCACCAGCTCCATCAGACGCTTAAGACCGGTCAGGGTATGGCCGTTGAGGTCATGGGCCTCATCGACGAACAGGGCGACCGGGCGCTTGTTCTTCCTCACCAACTCGCGTAGGTCACGCTCACGCTTTTCGCCCTGGGTGGGGATGCGTACCTGCTTCTCGGTGGAGAGGTCATAGAAGAGCGCTGCGATGAAAGTGGCCAGCTTGATGCTGTGCTTTTCAATGGCGAGAGACTTGGAGACCGTGATCTTCTTTTCCTCTTCCATCGCTTGTTGAAGCCGGCGCAGCATTACGGTCTTGCCGCTGCCGATGACGCCGCACAGTGCAATCAGCCGTCCTTCGAAGATCGCCCCCTTGATGTCCTTGATCAACTGCTGATGGTGGGCGGTTTCAAAATAGCCGGCCTGGTTCAGTGGCAACGCCAGTCCGTAGTGCTGCATTACTTCAGCCCGCATGTTCTTCTCCTGTTTTCTTATGGCGGAAGTAGCCCCGCACGCGCTCCAAGACAATGCGGCGTGTCAGGGTTTCGCTCAGCACCTGATGGATGAAGGCTTGATCGTCGGGAGAGAGCTTAGCCAACGGCTGCGCTAGGTCATCGGCAATGGCGAGCTTGGCGGCGATGGCATTGGGAAACCGGTATTCGTGCGCCTCGGCATCGAAGGGTTGGCGTGGCAGTGCCGTCGGAATAATAGAGGGTGTGAGTCGCACATCGTCGCCAGCCAATGCGGCGATAGGCAGGCCAAGCTGGCCGGCTAGCAAGCGGATGCGATCAGAGCGCTCATCCGCCTTGCCGCGTTTGAAGGCGCGGTAACGATGTAGGGGAATTGGCCCGGAGACGGGGTAGTAAGGTCCGAAGCGCTCCCCCTCGAACTCGGCATAGAGTTCGTCATCGAACAAGCCCCAGAGCAACACCACGGTTTCGCCCGCCATGTCGGGCTCCACCTCGTAGGCCGTGCCGTCGATGGTGACGCGGGCATCGACGCCGACCTTGCGTCGTTCCGGCTCGCGGGCAAAGCGGCAAAACTGTTCCCAGGTGCACATTTCGCGCAGGCCCTCGACGGGCAGGTTGGCCAGCCAGTCCTCAATCCGCGAATGCGGTTCGGAGCGATGATCCTGCACGTTGTAGGTGCGCACCAGATAACGCAGCAGCCACTCATTGGCCTGCGCTTCGGTTTCCGGTTTGTGGAAGTGATACAGCGTCTCGTGGGCTTCCTTCACCGTGCGGAAGGGGCGCTCCACTTTGCCTTTCGAGCGAGCCGTGGTGCGGGTGCCATCCTTGCCGGCCGGGATGTGTGTCTGCCATTCGATGTCCAGCGCCTGCATGACGTTCTGGAATACTCGGCGTTTGGCCACCGGGCCGTTGTCCAGGTAGATCATCTTCGGGCGGCCTTGGAAGGGAAAAGTCGGGTCCGCCTTCAGCGTCATGGCGTTGAACAGGAAGCGCAGCGCTGACTCCGCGTCCTCGCCATATACACAGTGGTACTCCTGATAGGCCACTCCGCTGCGGTCATCCACCACGCTGAACAGCATCAGCGTCGGCATGCCCCTAGCCGGATCGATCCAGTCCGGCTTATCGATGTGCTTGAGGTCGGAGGGCGACAGGTCGAACTGCC
The DNA here is from genome assembly GCF_002699915.1 of Pseudomonas sp. ICMP 8385. NCBI lineage: Bacteria > Pseudomonadati > Pseudomonadota > Gammaproteobacteria > Pseudomonadales > Pseudomonadaceae > Pseudomonas > Pseudomonas sp. ICMP 8385. Next base: position 32,268 of record NZ_LKBY01000119.1, read on the forward strand.
AGCAGTCATTGCTGTGCGCAGCCTGAAAGCGGGTGGCCGGTGGTTGCCGCAACAGCCGCGACTGGTCCAGGTGCCAGCGGCTTAGGTACTCGTTCACCGTGCTGCGGGTCAGAACCCCTTTGGGCGCCTTGACCAAGCCTTGCTCGGTTTCCACCCCATAGCCCTCCAGCAGCTCGATGGCACGGCGGGTAGATAGGTGCCGCCCTTGTTTGTTGGTGGTGCGCAGTTTCAGCGCGGCAATTAGCTCGCAGTAGCGCTCCAGCTCGGCCTGCTGCAATACCCGCGGCTTACCATGGTCGGCGCGGTGAGCCGCGTGGGGTTTATGGATGAGGTTCAGCGCCCGGTATACGGTGCTTGGGGACACGCCGTACACCCGCGGCTTACCATGGTCGGCGCGGTGAGCCGCGTGGGGTTTATGGATGAGGTTCAGCGCCCGGTATACGGTGCTTGGGGACACGCCGTACAACTCGGCTATCGCGGCCACCTGAGTAATCCGTTCCGGGCTTTTCTTGGGCAGACGGTCGAGCCGCTGCCGCAACTGCATCAGCGAATCGGTCGGGATGGCTTTACGCCGCCCGCTGGGCATCACGCTCGGCCTCGGTGAGATAGTTGTAGAGCGTCGAGCGGCCGATGCCCATCATCCGACAGATTTCCGCCACGGTATGTTTCCGCTCATGGTAGAGGCGCAGGGCAAGCTCCTGCTTGGCCGGGTCGAGCCGTTTCTTGCGTCCGCCCTTGCGGCCTCGCGCCCGTGCAGCGGATAAGCCGGCTTGGGTGCGCTCGCGGATTAGGTTGCGTTCGAACTCGGCCAAGGCACCGAACAGGTGAAACACCAGGCGGCCACCAATCGAGGCGGTGTCGATGTTTTCCTGCAAGCTGCGCAAGCCGACGCCGGCGGCGTCCAATTGCTCAACCAGCCGGATCAGATCCTTCAGCGAGCGGCCGAGGCGATCCAGGCGCCAAATCACCACGGTGTCGTCACGGCGTAGCGTGGCCAGCAAAGCGGTCAAGCCAACCCGCTCAGCCTTGGCACCGCTGGCGGTATCCTCGAACACCCGCTCGCAGCCGATCTTCGCCAGAGCATCGCGTTGCAGATCGAGGAGTTGGTCGTCGGTCGAGACGCGGGCATATCCAATCAACATGGCGTTGTCCAACTATTCAGCGATAGTTCAGTGTAGTCGGATACTGAAAGATGGAGACTGTAGTTGGATGCCAACGATGCGGGTTTGCGTGGGAATTGTGTCACTTTCAGAAGGCGACAGCACGAAATATCAAAAGTCGACCGCACGGTCTTTTCTGACGTTGGAGTCGCCTCAGAAAACGGAAAATAAAGCACGCTAAGGCGTAGTTCCCTCGGGCTACACCGCGTCCGCACTGCGCGGTTCTTTCTTCCCTTGCAGTGACGCAATCAGCGGGCAGGAAACGTTCCCCTTCCGCGCATGGCAGGCGCACACCAAATCAGACAGCACGGCCTCCATGCGCGCCAGGTCAGCCATCCTCTCGCGCACGTCCTTGAGCTTGTGCTCGGCCAGGCTGCTGGCTTCCTCGCAATGGGTGCCATCCTCCAGCCGCAGCAGCTCGGCGATCTCATCCAGGCTGAAGCCCAACCGCTGGGCTGATTTCACGAAGCGCACCCGCGTTACATCCGTCTCGCCATAGCGGCGAATGCTGCCGTAAGGCTTGTCCGGTTCCGGGAGCAAGCCCTTGCGCTGATAGAACCGGATGGTCTCCACATTGACCCCGGCCGTCCTGGCGAAAACGCCAATGGTCAGGTTCTCCAAATTGTTTTCCATATCGCTTGACTCCGTACATAACTACGGAAGTAAGCTTAAGCTATCCAATTCAGATTCGAAAGGACAAACGTATGTCTGAACCTCAAAACGGGCGCGGCGCGCTCTTCACTGGCGGGCTGGCCGCCATCCTCGCCTCGGCTTGCTGCCTCGGGCCGCTGGTTCTGATCGCCTTGGGGTTCAGCGGCGCTTGGATCGGCAACTTGACGGTGTTGGAACCCTATCGCCCCATCTTTATCGGCGTGGCGCTGGTGGCGTTGTTCTTCGCCTGGCGGCGCATCTACCGGCCGTCAGCCGCCTGCAAACCGGGTGAGGTTTGCGCGATTCCCCAAGTGCGAGCTACTTACAAGCTCATTTTCTGGGGCGTGGCCGTGCTGGTTTTGGTCGCGCTCGGATTTCCCTACGTCGTGCCATTTTTCTATTGATCACAGGAGTTCACCATGAAAAAGCTGCTTTCCGCCCTTGCCCTCGCTGCCGTTGTTGCCCCCGTGTGGGCCGCCACCCAGACCGTTACGCTGTCCGTACCGGGCATGACCTGCTCGGCCTGTCCGATCACTGTCAAGAAGGCGATTTCCAAGGTCGATGGCGTCAGTAAAGTTGACGTGACCTTCGAGACGCGCGAAGCGGTGGTCACCTTCGATGATGCCAAGACCAGCGTGCAGAAACTGACCAAGGCTACCGAGGATGCGGGCTACCCATCATCAGTCAAGAACTGATCATGAAAGACCCGAAGACACTGCTGCGGGTCAGCATCATTGGCACAACCCTCGTGGCGCTGTGTTGCTTCACCCCTGTTCTGGTCATTTTGCTCGGTGTGGTCGGCTTGTCCGCGCTGACCGGCTATCTGGACTATGTGCTGCTGCCTGCGCTGGCGATTTTCATCGGCTTGACCATCTACGCCATCCAACGAAAACGCCAAGCCGATGCCTGCTGCACCCCGAAATTCAATGGAGTAAAAAAATGACCGAAATCACCGTGAATGGCATGACCTGCACATCCTGCGCCACCCATGTCAAAGATGCTTTGGAAAAGATTCCCGGCGTGAATGCCGCTGTGGTGTCCTATCCAGAAAGCCGCGCGCAAGTCATGGCAGACACCGCNCCCATGTCAAAGATGCTTTGGAAAAGATTCCCGGCGTGAATGCCGCTGTGGTGTCCTATCCAGAAAGCCGCGCGCAAGTCATGGCAGACACCGCCGTGAGCCACAACCAACTGCTGGCCGCCATCGCCGCATTGGGTTATCAAGGCTCGATCCGGGTTGGTGATTTCAAAGATGAACCAAACCGCCGTGAGCCACAACCAACTGCTGGCCGCCATCGCCGCATTGGGTTATCAAGGCTCGATCCGGGTTGGTGATTTCAAAGATGAACCAAAAATCCGTGATGCACTTGAGGGCGCCGGTTTGCATATCGCCATCATTGGCAGCGGCGGGGCCGCGATGGCGGCGGCGCTGAAGGCCGTCGAGCAAGGCGCGACGGTCACGCTGATCGAACGCGGCACCATCGGCGGCACCTGCGTCAATATCGGCTGTGTGCCGTCCAAGATCATGATCCGCGCTGCCCATATTGCCCATCTGCGCCGGGAAAGTCCGTTCGACGGCGGTATTGCGGCAACTGTGCCTGCGATTGACCGCAGCAAACTGCTGGCCCAGCAGCAGGCCCGTGTCGATGAACTGCGGCACGCCAAATACGAAGGCATCCTGGACGGCAATCCAGCCATCACCGTTTTGCACGGTGAAGCGCGTTTCAAGGACGACCAGAGCCTGGTCGTCCGTTTGAACGAGGGTGGCGAGCGCGAGGTAACGTTCGACCGCTGCCTGGTCGCCACCGGTGCCAGTCCGGCCGTGCCGCCGATTCCGGGCCTGAAAGAGTCACCCTACTGGACTTCCACCGAAGCGCTTGTCAGCGACACCATTCCCGCACGCCTGGCCGTGATCGGTTCGTCGGTGGTGGCGTTGGAACTGGCGCAAGCCTTTGCCCGGCTCGGCAGCCAGGTCACGATCCTGGCACGCAGCACCTTGTTCTTCCGGGAAGACCCGGCCATCGGCGAGGCCGTGACAGCCGCTTTCCGCGCCGAGGGCATCGAGGTGCTGGAGCACACGCAAGCCAGCCAGGTCGCCCATGTGAACGGCGAATTCGTGCTGACCACCGGACACGGTGAATTGCGCGCTGACAAGTTGCTGGTTGCCACCGGTCGGGCACCGAATACGCGCAGCCTCGCGCTGGACGCGGCGGGGGTCACTGTCAATGCGCAAGGGGCCATCGTTATCGACCAAGGCATGCGCACGAGCAACCCGAACATCTACGCGGCCGGCGACTGCACCGACCAGCCGCAGTTCGTCTACGTGGCAGCGGCCGCCGGCACCCGTGCCGCGATCAACATGACCGGCGGCGACGCAGCCCTCAATCTGACCGCGATGCCGGCAGTGGTGTTCACCGACCCGCAAGTCGCCACCGTGGGCTACAGCGAGGCGGAAGCGCACCACGATGGCATCGAGACCGACAGTCGCACGCTGACACTCGACAACGTTCCGCGAGCGCTTGCCAACTTCGACACACGCGGCTTCATCAAGCTGGTCATCGAGGAAGGTAGCGGACGGCTCATCGGCGTGCAGGCGGTGGCCCCGGAAGCGGGCGAACTGATCCAGACGGCGGTGCTCGCCATCCGCAACCGCATGACGGTGCAGGAACTGGCCGACCAGTTGTTCCCCTACCTGACAATGGTCGAGGGGTTGAAGCTTGCGGCGCAGACCTTCAACAAGGACGTGAAGCAGCTTTCCTGCTGCGCTGGATAAAAAAAGGAGGTTTTCAATGAGCGCCTACACCGTGTCCCGGCTGGCCCTTGATGCCGGGGTGAGCGTGCATATCGTGCGCGACTACCTGCTGCGCGGATTGCTGCGTCCGGTGGCGTGCACCCCGGGCGGCTATGGCCTGTTCGATGATGCCGCCTTGCAACGGCTGTGCTTCGTGCGGGCGGCCTTCGAGGCGGGCATCGGCCTGGACGCGCTGGCGCGGCTGTGCCGGGCGCTGGATGCTGCGGACGGCGATGAAGCGGCCGCGCAGCTTGCCGTTCTGCGCCAGTTCGTCGAGCGTCGGCGCGAAGCGTTGGCCGATCTGGAGGTGCAGTTGGCCACCATGCCGACCGAGCCGGCACAGCACGCGGAGAGTCTGCCATGAACAGCCCCGAGCGCTTGCCGTCCGAGACGCACAAACCGATCACCGGCTACCTGTGGGGCGCGCTGGCCGTGCTCACCTGTCCCTGCCATTTGCCGATTCTCGCCATTGTGCTGGCCGGCACGACGGCCGGCGCGTTCATCGGAGAGTACTGGGGTATCGCAGCCCTCACGCTGACCGGTTTGTTCGTCCTGTCTGTGACACGACTGCTGCGGGCCTTCAAAGATCGATCATGAGCGCTTCCCATTGAGACAAACCACGCTGTCGCTACGTTGCCTCATGCCGGCATCAAATTCGGCTGAGTAGCTTCTCGCCATCTGGACGTAGCTCACCCTTGGGTGAAACATGCCGATACAGGGTCTGCCGCGTGACGCCAAGTTCCTGGCACAGGTCGCCGACCTTGGTCTCTGGCTGACCCATTGCCGCCATCGCCAGCCGCAGCTTGGCGGCGGTCATCTTGAACGGCCGGCCGCCTTTCCGCCCGCGCGCGCGGGCCGAGGCTAGGCCGGCAATCGTGCGCTCCGCGATCAACTCGCGCTCGAACTCGGCCAGGGCGGCGAAGATGCCAAAGACCAGCTTGCCGGCGGCGGTCGTGGTGTCGATGGCCGCGCCGTGCCCGGTTAATACCTTCAAGCCGATGCCGCGCCCAGTCAGGTCGTGCACGGTGTTGATGAGATGTCGCAGGTCGCGTCCGAGCCGATCCAGTTTCCACACGACCAGTGTGTCGCCAGTTCGCAACGCCTTCAGGCAGCTCGTCAAGCCGGGCCGATCCTCGCGCATGCCGGATGCCTGGTCCTCGTAAAGATGTACTGGATCGACCCCGGCGGCAATCAGCGCGTCGCGCTGCAAATCGGTAGCCTGGGAGCCGTCCGCCTTCGATACCCGCATGTAGCCTATCAGCATGTCGTACCTGTCACATATACGTTCGATTATGTGACAGTGTGAGCCAGAAAGTTCTCGCCGTCAAAAACTGTCACTTAACCCGTCATTTAGTCTAAGACCTGCAAACGGCCATTCAGGCTCGTAATGTGACAAAAACTCCGGCGGGATGCCCTCCTTGGTGAACGTGGCGCGCAAACGTTCCAGGGATTCGGGGTCGCGTCGCCCGTAGGACGCCAGTGTGAACAGCAAGCGGGCCGTCTCCGGGTTGTGTCGCGCTTCAATGATGGCCTCATCGATGGCCTGGGCTGCTCGTTGCCAGTGGTTGATGGGTTCCGGCTTCGGCACCTTCGCCGGCAGGCCGTTGGTGAAACCAGTGTGCGGCTCCGTCTGAAACAGCGCGGCCTGTTCCCCGCGCGGGATCAGCGCCTTTGACTCGATCAGCGTGATGGCGGTGGCCGCCGCCTCCAGCATCTGCCACTGCACCGCCGGGGCCAGAATCTCGTAGGGACGCCACAGACTCTGCCCGGCGCGCAGCGGATGGCCGCAGCGCTCCCAGACATGGCGGATGCTCGCCGAGCAACTGCCGCAGTGCGAGAGCGGCGTGTTCAGCTCATCAAGCAGGGTGCGCAGCAGCCGGAACCACAAGCCGGCGTGGACACGCCGACGCGGCAGCTCCACAAAACCCGTCGTCAGCGCCTGCCAGGTGCGCCGGTCCATGCAGGCGATTGCGTCATCGGCAGGGCGCGGCGCAGCATCGGCGATTTCCCACTGAAGATACCGGCCGGGCATGCCCCAGTAGGACTCCAGCCAGCAGCCATGCTGCGGGCAGCTCAGCATCAAGGGGAGCTGCCAGACGAGTAGCACAGCTTGATTCGTTGGATCGTTCAGACACTGCGGACACGCCCGGCGAATCGTCTGGCTCGGTAGCCAGGCACGCCAGCGAGTGATGGACCGCACCTTGCGGGTGCGCTTGGGCAGGAGCACCGCGCATTGGAATGTATAGGTTTCCAAGGCTGCTGGTACCGAATCGTCGAGACTGTCGAGCAGCCACGGCACCCAGCCTGCAAGACTCATGCTGCGCAACCGCTCCAGCTCGACGCCACTGCGCTGGCAGAGCGCCGTCAGCAACGACAAGGATGGTGCGGTATCCAGGTCATCAAGTTGGCTGTGACCAAGATCGTGGGCCAGCAGCTCGTGCACGTCCATCTGGTAGCAGGCGGCGACCCGGTTGAGCCATGAGGACAGGGCTTCGCCTTCCTTGGGTGCCGGATGCAGCGGCCAGCGCGGCGCGGACTTCACATCAGTTCCCGCTCGAACTGTCGCCGCCGCTCACTGGGGCCGATGTAGTCGGCCATGCTGAGCGTGCGGTGGTTGATCGCTTCCTCGCCACTCTCCACGGCGGCGACGGCCGCCGCCACCAGCAGATGTGCAAGCTCGCCGATGGTGCCTTCGCTCCGGGTGAGCAGGTAGCTGTACCGGCTTGCAATCGAAAACGGCCGTGCTCGCAATCAGCGCAATTTCCGGCTCAGATTAACTGCGACTGACGGAGCCGTCTGGCTCAGATTATTTGCGAGCGAGCTTGCATTCAGCCGCGCCGGCTTGCATTCCATCGTTCCCTACTCACATTAACTGCAACTAGCCCCGTCTTTAGAGGTGGTAAAGATGCCGATGATGGCCATGGTGTTCTCCTTTCGGATTCATGGTCGCGCCCATCGCGTCCTTGTTGTGAGCCGATCGGCGGGTGAGGGCCGAACGCACTGCCAATGCAGCCGAAACGTAGAGAAGGACCTTGAGCTCCGAACAATTTGTTGCGCGAGAAAGCCGCTCGCCGGCGGGGAAAATGTTCGGTGGGAACGGTTGTGGGCCCAGGTCCGATCCCGCCAGGATTCACGACGACTCAAGGACGCATGGCTGACCGGCCGGACAGGAGTATTGGCCGACTCTAAACACCAGTCGTAGGCGCTGGAATCTCGCGACATGCGTAGCCCTTGCTTGGCGAAAAATATTCCCGATCGCCGAGCGCTCGATCTGACATTCGTCGTTCGGTATAGTAAAGAGTGCAGACCAGGCAGATAGGGGCGCCGGTAGCTTAAGGCCAAACCAGAGACGAGCCGCGCGAATGCTCGCCGAGGACCCGGTTTTCAAGCGCATGAGCTTATTTGACCGCGACGGAAACTTGGTCTCCTCAAGCCACGCGGATGAACCGCAAAAACTCCCTGCGGGTTGGCTGTCGCAACTGCGCGAACACACGGGTAGAAGTGCCCCGGCCAGGCGCGGAGGCTTCGATGAGCGCGGATCGGACATCTTGTCCTAACGGTCGACCCCGCCAGCGGGGGCTTCGTCAGCACCGCGCTGCAATTGCCGGCAGGGCTCTGGGACAACCATCTGCGTCTGGTCTGAAAGCGTTCAAGTATCGCAGCGGTACGCCGACATAAGGGGGCGAACGAACGGTCATTTGGCTGACCGCTCGCTCAATCTTGCGTATGACTCAAGCGCCCCCCTTTCGATACGAGACCGCCCAGATGCTCTTGAAAAAATCCCTGCGCGCTCAGCTGCTCACACTGATCGGCGGCAGCCTGTTGGTGATATTGCTGATCGCCTTCGCCAGTTTTTCCTTCTTGTCGGATGACATTTCCAAGTATCAACAACTACTCAAGGGTCCGATCGAAACGTCGCGCCTGATCGACGAAGCCAACGTGGAATTCAAAGTGCAGGTGCAGGAGTGGAAGAACGTCTTGCTGCGTGGCAAATCACCTGAAGCCTTGAGCAAGTACTGGCAAAGCTTCGAGAACCAGGAACGAAAGGTCCAGGACATCCTGGGCAGACTCGTTGAGCGAAGCGAGCACAACCCTGCCCTGTCAAAGCAGCTCCGCGACCTGCACGAGGAGCACCGGCGCCTCGGCGCCGCCTACCGCGCGGGCCGTGCGGCCTACATCGCCGGCGGAAACGATCCATTCGCCGGCGACGAGGCGGTTCAAGGCATCGACCGTGCCACCAGCGAACAGCTCAGTGGTTTGGTCATCCAGCAGCGCGATTCGGCGCTGCATCGTTCGGAAACCATCAGCGAAGCCGCAGATCGTAAAATAGTCGTCGGCTCGTTGGTAATGCTAGCCGCTGGCGTTTTCATCGCCTTGCTCAGCCTATGGTTGGTAAACCGCAATCTGATCGCCCCCATCCGTCACCTGATCGACCACATCGCCAAGCTCAGCCAGGGCGACTTTGCACAGCGCGTCGATGCGTCCCGTGCTGACGAATTGGGACGTCTGGCAGTTGCCGCGAATATCCTGCGTGACTTCCTTGCCGATACGTTCACCCTCCTGCAACGCAACACCTCGGACCTGGACAGCGCCAGTGGTGAATTGAGCGCCATCGCCGCACTGATGGGCCAAGGCACTCGCGAGCAGTTCTCGCGCACCGATCAGGTCGCTACCGCCATGCATGAAATGTCCGCTACGGCGCAGGAAGTCGCCCGTCACGCCGCCGAAGCCGCGCGTGCAGCGGATGCGGCCGATCATTCGGCGCAGCAGGGTGAGACCATGATGCGTTCGACTATCCAGACCATTACCCACATGCGCGGCGAGATCAGCAACACCGCCGAGGTAATACGCCGTCTGGAGACCGATAGCGGTCGCATTGGCAAGGTGCTGGAAGTTATTCGCGGCATCGCCGACCAGACCAATCTGCTGGCGCTAAACGCAGCCATCGAAGCCGCCCGCGCGGGCGATGCCGGACGCGGGTTTGCCGTCGTTGCCGACGAGGTGCGCACGCTGGCCAGGCGCACCGCCGACTCCACCGCTGAAATTCATCAGATTATCGACACGGTGCAGACCGGCGCGGTGGATGCGGTGCGTGCGATTGAAAATGGACAAACCCGCAGCAACGAAGGTGTCGAACAGGTTACGGAAGCGGGCAGCATGCTTCAGCGCATCACCCAAGAAGTCGAAGCGATCCGCGACATGAACCGTCAGATCGCTACCGCTGCCGAAGAGCAGACGTCCGTGGCGGAAGATATCTCGCGCAATCTGACCGAAATTACCGCCATCGCCACCACCAACCAGGACAATGTCGAGCGTACCGAGGCAGCCAGCCAGAACCTGCATACGCTGTCGGCCCAGCTCAGCGAAGTGACGCACCGCCTCGCGGGCTGACACAGGCTCTGCTCCGGCCCTAGATGATCGGTGTCACCACGTTGCTAGGTCCGACTCATCCGAGTTCGAGGGAGTTGGGGCAGGGCCGATCAACATGGCTTGTCTCGTGCTTGGTCGATTCGTTCCTGCATCGCCTGCATGACTTCTCGTGGGTGTACGACTTGGCGTTGGGGTCGTCGGCCTCACGGAGAGCTTCTTCGACCTCGCGGGTCATCCGCTCATATTCTTCTGGCCACAGCGCTTGCTCCATGCGCAGCGACGCCTGCCCCAGTAGGTGCAGACCGAACAGACGCATGTCATTGGTGGCGATGACGTGCTCTCGAATCCGCACCTGGATCACCTCATCGCCAGTTGATGCAGCTTCAACAGGTCGGTGCGCAGTTGCGGAGGCCCGCCGTCTGCGTTGTCACTCAATCGCCGCGCAGCTCGTCCACGGCATCGACTGCCCGCAGCAGTGCGGTGGTATCGAAACTCTCGGGAGTCAGTTCGTTCCAATCGTCGTCGGTGATGCTGATTGTCATGTAGCTTCTTTCCTTGTCCTGGGCAGACCCCGGCGTTACAGGCCAAGCTCGCTATGCGATCCGAGACGCACGAGTTGCAGCACGGCGTCATCCGGCTTGCGGTAAATCAACACCAGGTCGGGCTTGATGTGACAGTCCCGGTGGTCTTTCCAGTCGCCGGTGAGGGCGTGGTCACGGTGCTTCTCGGCCAGAGGCTGGTTATTCGCCAGGGCTGTGACGACGGCAATGAAATCGCTCGCCAGCGTCTGACGATGCGGGCCTTTGGCTTCGCGTTTATAATCGCGTTTGAACCGGCTGGTCTGTTCAATCGTCCGCATTCAGATCCGCCATCAGATCCTCGACGGAAGCGAACGACTTCAAGCCGCCACGGCGCGCTTCCTTCATCGCCTCGATGGTGGTGGCGTTCGGAATCAGCGGCTCGAACGGCAAGGCTTTCTCGCGGGCGACTCGGGTCAACATGATGCGGAAGGCGTCAGACACGGTGAGTCCCATCGCTGCCAGCACGACGGTCGCCTCTTCCTTGATGTGCTCGTCGATACGGGCACGGACTACAGCATTTGCGGACATGGTTTGATCCTCCAGATTGATGAGCTACATTGTAGCTCAATCCTTCCAGGAGTGCACCCAGCACACCTCGCCAGAGGCGTCTATCAAACGAAGGTTTATTGGACTGTCCGTACCATTGATGTTCACTTGTAGAAAGTGAGCCCATCGCGATGGAATACAGGATCGGTTGGTCAGGCTTTCAATGCCAGGATTCGGCGCGCACCGTTCAATACGATGAGGCCAACGACCGTACCAATCACCAAGTCTGGGTAGGGAGAGCCCGTCCACGCAACCAGCGCGCCGGCGACGATAACGCCAATGTTCGCGAGCACATCGTTGGCCGAAAAAATCCAGCTCGCTTTCATGTGTGCACCGCCTTCGCGATGGCCATAGATCATCAAGAGACAGCTGGCGTTTGCGACGAGTGCAACTAAGCCAATCCCCATCATCAGCATCGACTCAGGTTCGCTGCCATAGTGGAAGCGTCTAGCCACCTCCACGAGTACGCCCAGTGCCAACAGGATCTGAAAGAAACCCGCCAGGTGCGCAGCGCGAACTTGCAGCTGTGCACTGCGGCCGACGGCAAAGAGAGCCAAGCCATAGACGGCAGCATCCGCAAACATGTCCAGCGAGTCGGCAATAAGGCCCGTCGACTGAGCGATCAACCCTGCGCCCATCTCGATAACAAACATGGCAGCGTTGATGCCGAGCAAAATTTTCAGGGTGCTCGCCTCTTTCGACGCCGCTAATTCCTCATCAGCGCGATTGGTCGAGGCTGCTTCCTGACTAGCTGGTTGAGTCCCCAGTAGCGCTGCCCCTAGACCCAGGGACTCCAGCTTGGTAGTGATTGGGTCAACCGCCCCGTCATGGAAAGCGAGTACCTGCCTGCTGCTCAGATCAAAGGACAACGAACGAAGCTCAGGCAAGCTATTCAGCGCGAGCCGAATCATTCGCTCTTCCGAAGGGCAATCCATCTTGGGTACAGAAAAATGGCTGACCCAGGCTCCTTCGGTCGAGGGCGCGCTCGCTGCTTCAGCAGGCGCTGACACTGAACCGCAGCCACAGGATTTTTCACACGAGCTCATGATCCGCCTCTCCTATCAGGTTCAATTCTGGCAATTGAAAACCATATAGCAGGTATAGGGTCAAGCCTGGATATACTGGCTGTTTATCGAGGAGCAGCCTATGCGCATTGGTCAACTTGCACAGCTGACGGGAGCGGACATTCAGACCATTCGTTTCTATGAGCGCCAGGGCCTGCTTGCATCGCCCAATCGCCAGGCAAATGGCTACCGAGCCTACGAAGCGGATCATGTGGAGAAACTGCTGTTCATCCGCCGTTGCCGGTCCTTTGGCATGTCGTTGGACGAAATTGGTGTTTTGCAGAGCGTTCAAGCACAGCCGCAGCAACCGTGCGCGGCGGTCAATACGCTGCTTGATAGCCATATCGCCCAGGTCAGGGCCCAGATCGCATCCTTGCAAGCCCTGGAAAACCAGTTGGTGACGTTACGCAGCTGCTGCGATGACGAACGACAAAGCCTGGACTGCGGAATACTTTCGGGTCTAGTGGAGGGAGGCAAACGGCTTCCATAAGGCGCGCTAGAAAAGTGCCATTCGCTTCTGCTCAAAGCGTAGAGCTTGACCCTATAGCGGCTACAGGGTGTTCACTTGCACGATCGGCCCAGAATCATGGCCTTCCAACTGCTGCGCAAGTGAGTTCCAGATGAATACCGCCCTCCGCAATGCCATCGATGAAGCCTTTTTCCAGGCAAGGACAGCACTCCGTGAAAAGGCGCCAACCGAGGCATTCCCCTGGCTCGAGCGCGCCCACATCTTGAGCCAGCACATGCCCGTCCTGCATGCGCGGAGCCATTGGTTGATGCTAAGGGCTGGCTGGCAGTTGCGCGACTACCGGGAAATGTTCGGCCAAGCACCACGGATCATCGCTGCCGTGTTGTTCTCGAAGATCTGGGTACCGCTCGGCAATACCGGACGCGCGAGGATCAGTGCATTCGCGCCGATGCCCGTCTCACCCGGATTGCAGCGACTGTTTCAGGGAGCGAAACAATGAAATCGCCACTTGGAATGGCGCACCGTATCACTCCCGGGCTCTGGTGGACGCTATCGCTAGCCGTTGCCCTGGCCGACCAGGCGATCAAATATGTAATTGAGGGTTCGCTCTCGGTCGGCGCCGTGGTTCCTCTGACCCCAGTCTTCAATCTGGTCCATTTCTGGAATACCGGCGCAGCGTTCAGCTTCCTAGCTGACGCGGGCGGTTGGCAGCGCTACTTCTTCATTCTCCTCGCACTGGTTGTTTCGATTGGGCTCGCGTTGCTCTTGCGTAAGCCCAGGGCCAAGCTCGAAGCGCTGGGCTATAGCCTCATACTGGGAGGGGCAGTGGGGAATCTGATCGATCGCAGCTTCCGAGGCCATGTGATCGACTATCTGGATTTTTTCTGGCAATCCTGGCATTGGCCTGCATTCAACTTGGCGGACATCGGCATCGTGGGCGGTGCCGCCATGTTGCTCCTGAGCAGTGTGCTGAGTCCAAGCGCGGAACTGGACCGGGGCAGATAATGCGAAGCTCGGATGCCGCAGAAGTGGCTCGCTGGTCAGGCCATGCCTGGGTCGGCCCCGGTATCGGCGTCTTTCTCGGCCATGCCGCCCACCAGGATTGGCACCATCATCAAGCACATCAAATTGCAGTGGGGCTCGACGCCGCGATAACGGTTGAAACGCCGTTGGGTGGGCAATCTGGGGCTGCCATCTTGATTCCGGCAGGCTTGAAGCACCGGCTCAGTGCTGGGCATGTCCTGTCGATCTACCTGGATGTGCTGTCCGATGAGGCGCGTGCCTTGCGGGTGAGCGGAGCCGTGAGGCTGATGGAGATCGTAGCGGCCGATATTGCTGCGATGGTCGAGGCACTGAGGGCGTCGGGGCATTCGCCTGTCCAGTTGCAGGCGCAGGTACGTCGGCTGTTGCGGCTTGCCGATCCACCAATCCCTGATCCGCGCTTGACCAAGGTCACCGCAGCGCTGCGCGAAGGCCAAATGGGGCGTGAGGCAATGGCCGCGTTGGTGCATTTGTCACCCACGCGTTTTTCCCATTGGTTCGTGGAGCAAACCGGCCTGCCGTTGCGCAGCTATGTCAAATGGCTGCGCCTCACCCAAGCCCTGCAACACCTGGCCAAAGGGGGACGGCTGACCGAAGCCGCGCATGCGGCAGGTTTTTCCGACTCGGCGCATTTCTCCCGGACATTCAGGGCGCTGCTGGGCATCGATCCGTCCTCCGCCCTGGCTGCGGTCGATCTCCAGAAGTCATAGCTCTTTCGTTCAAGTCGAACGTCGTCCTCTGCACCTACCGTGAAGGCTCTCTACATAGGAGCTGAGCGATGTCCACTTCTCTTCGATTCGCCCTACGCTGGTTGAGCTATCCGCTCGTGTTTGGTGGCAGCGCCGCCTTCATGGTCTGGGCCTTGTACGCCGGGGTGCCGTACTGGCCCAGCACACCCTTGGTAGCCGCAGTCGGTCTATTGGCCGTCGCGGGGCTGGAGCGTATCCAGCCTTTCCGGGAGGGCTGGCTGGAGGATCACCAGGACACCCTGACCGACCTGGTGCATATGCTGGTGAATCTTTCCGTCATCCAGTTCACCGCCGAAATCCTGGCCAGGCTGGGCGATGCAGTGCCGGCTACAGTTCGTCTCTTCCCAGTCGAGAGTCCACTTTGGGTTCAGCTGCTGCTGGTCGCCGTCGTGCTCGATCTGAGCCTGTATGCCATGCACCGCATCAGCCACCACGTACCCTGGCTGTGGCGTTTTCACATGATTCACCACAGCGCCGAGCGCTTGTACTGGATGAATGGGGAGCGCCGGCATCCCCTACATGCGATGCTCATGGCTGGCCCGGGACCCTGGCTGTGGCGTTTTCACATGATTCACCACAGCGCCGAGCGCTTGTACTGGATGAATGGGGAGCGCCGGCATCCCCTACATGCGATGCTCATGGCTGGCCCGGGATTGGTGCTGCTGTTTGCATCCGGCGCGCCTTCGGCAGTGGTTGCCACCTGGTTCGGCATTCTGACCGTTCACTTGGGCTTTCAGCACTCGAACCTGGATTACCGGCTGGGAGCATCCGGCGCGCCTTCGGCAGTGGTTGCCACCTGGTTCGGCATTCTGACCGTTCACTTGGGCTTTCAGCACTCGAACCTGGATTACCGGCTGGGTTGGCTGCGCCATGTCATCGGGGTGGCTGAAATTCATCGTTGGCACCACAAGCGCGACTTCGAAGATGCCCAGGTGAACTGCGGCGAATTTCTGATGG
>NZ_LKBY01000120.1:0-45242 GCF_002699915.1 Pseudomonas sp. ICMP 8385
TTTTCGATGCCTTGCTGGGTCCGCAGGTGGAACTTGACCCAGTAGCGCTCATTGTTGGCATTGATAAAGCTGAAGGCGTGACTGCCAAAACCATGCATATGCCGCCAGGTGCGCGGCAGGCCACGGTCACTCATGATGATCGTGACTTGATGCAGGGTTTCGGGCAGTTGGGTCCAGAAGTCCCATTGGTTCTCGGCGCTGCGCATACCGGTGCGCGGGTCGCGTTTGACCGCGTGGTTCAGGTCGGGAAACTTGAGCGGGTCGCGCATGAAAAACACCGGGGTATTGTTGCCCACCAGGTCCCAGTTGCCTTCTTCGGTATAGAACTTCATGGCAAAGCCGCGGATGTCGCGCTCGGCATCGGCGGCACCGCGCTCACCGGCCACCGTCGAGAAATTCTTCGGTATAGAACTTCATGGCAAAGCCGCGGATGTCGCGCTCGGCATCGGCGGCACCGCGCTCACCGGCCACCGTCGAGAAACGGGTGAACATTTCGGTCTTCTTGCCGATCTCGGAGAAGATCTTGGCCCGTGTGTAGCGGGTAATGTCGTGGGTCACCGTAAACGTCCCGAATGCGCCCGAGCCTTTGGCATGCATGCGCCGCTCAGGAATGACTTCCCGGTCGAAGTGGGCCATTTTCTACAGCAGCCAGATATCTTGAAGCAGGGCAGGGCCGCGCGGGCCGGCGGTTTGAATATTTTGGTTGTCGACGACTGGAGCGCCAAACGCAGTGGTTAACTTTTTCATATCTATTCCTCATCGATTTGGGTGGAGCAGGGGACAGAACAGAAAATAAAACAGGGAGGGCAGAACTCAGTGCAAACCATCCTGCCGGGTACTTGGGTGATTAATGTTGCCCTTCAGGGGCTCGCAGGTAGATCACCCAATAAGTCAAGCCGACCAATAAGCCTCCGCCAATGATGTTGCCCAGCGTGACGGGGATAAGGTTGTCGAAAATAAAGTTATTGATCGTTAAATGAGCAAACTGCTCAGGGGCTGCCCCCACCGCGTTCCAGAACTCGGCAGTAGCAAAGTGCTTGATTACAATGCCCATGGGAATCATGAACATATTGGCAATACAGTGCTCGAAACCACTGGCGACAAACATGGCCACCGGCAGGATGATCGCGAGCATTTTATCCGTCAGGCTGCGGCCGGAATAACTCATCCAGACGGCCATGCACACCATCAAGTTGGCCAGGATGCCAAGACTCACGGCCTCAATAAACGAGTGCTGCAACTTGTGGCTGGTGGTTTGCAATACATTCAACCCCCATAAGCCATTGGCGGTCATGTATTGGCCAGAAAACCAAATCAGCGCGACAAAAAACAAGGCTCCAATCAAGTTGCCGACATAGACATTCAGCCAGTTCCTGGCCAGTTGCCCCCAGGTTATGCGGCCGCTGGCCTTGGCTATCACATTCAGGATGTTAGACGTGAACAGGTCTGCACCACAGACGACCACGAGCATCAGCCCCATGGAGAAGCAGATGCCGCCGACCAGTTTCACCAGCCCCCAGGAGCTGCCAGCGAGGCCGGTGGTTGCCGTGATATAGAACACAAAACCGATGGAAATGAATACACCGGCAATGATGGCCAGATAGAAAGTTTTCAGCGGTTGCTTGGTGGCTTTATACACGCCCGCATCTTCAGCGAATTGTGCCATTGCGGCAGGCAGAAGCAGGGCGAAGGGACTGTCTTTTTTCATGTGGACTGTCACTCTTGGGTATTAGGTTTGCACGCGCGGATTTATCGGTTTCTCCGTTGAGATTGATGAGCGCCGCGAGGTAGGTTACAGGGCGCCATTATTTGGCGCCCTGCACACGGGTCAGCGTAAAACTTCGATACCCGCGCCGAAGTTGATATGGAAGGCTTGTCCGTCAATTACCAATGCCGGCACAGACTTCACACCAAAACGCTCGGCCTCTGCAACGCGGCCTTTGGCATCTCCCAAGTGAACCACTTCGACTTGATAACGTTGTGGATCCAGCGCCGTAACGAACTGCTGTTCTGCGCTGACGCACACCGAGCAACCTGCATGATAAAAAATAGCTTTAGATAACATGATGTCTCTCCAACGGTGGTTTGATTTCAGACAACCTGAACCAGGCATGTCATTTAGTGTTGATCCGAAACCATAATTTCGCGCGGTAGCGCTCTCTTGTCAACATGATTTCGATTCGACACTAAAAATATCGTCCCCGCGTGGTAACGACTGACTGACACAAGATTGACCTCGATCAGGTGACTGCCCCGGCCCGGCCTCTACCCTTGCGCTTCCATAAAAGGCCAAGGATGGCTCAAGGAGCCTGCGGCCATGCCTTCTCAAGGAAGAGTCAATCATGCGGTCATTGAAGATCATGTTGTTGTCGTCGGCGTTCAACGGGTTGACCCAGCGGGCCTGGCTGGACTTGCGCCAGTTGGGGCATGAACCCAGTGTGGTGCTGTTCACCGATCAAGCCACGGTGTGCCGGCAGATCGAGGCATCGGCGGCCGACCTGGTGATCTGCCCGTTTCTCAAGGACCGTGTGCCGCAGCAGCTCTGGAGCAACCCGGATCGCCCGGTGGTGATCATTCACCCAGGGATTGTCGGCGACCGTGGCGCCAGCGCGCTGGACTGGGCCATCACCCAGCAGGTCAAGCGCTGGGGTGTCACGGCTTTGCAGGCGGTGGAGGAAATGGACGCCGGCCCGATCTGGTCGACCTGCGAATTCGACATGCCCGCCGATATGCGCAAGTCCGAGTTGTACAACGGCCCGGTGAGTGACGCTGCGATCTCTTGCATTCGCGATGTCGTAGAAAAATTCGCCAGGGGCTTCGTGCCGACGCCTCTCGATGACACGCAACCTGACGTGATCGGGCGTTTGCAGCCCAACATGAAGCAGGCTGACCGCACTTTCAGTTGGTACGATTGCGCACGGTTTATCAAACGCACTCTCGACGCCGCCGACGGCCAGCCCGGAGTATTGGCCAGCCTCGCCGGCGGGCAGTATTACCTGTATGACGCGCACCTGGATGCGCGTCGCGGTACGCCGGGGGACATCCTCGCGGTACAGGATGATGCGGTGTTGGTTGCGGCCGGCGATCACAGCCTGTGGATCGGCGCACTCAAGCGCAAAGCCCTGCCAGGGGAACAAACCTTCAAGCTACCGGCCCGTCATGTGCTGGCCGGGCAACTGGCGGATGTACCGGTGCTGGACGGTTCGATCGCCGACCCAGGGTTCGATGAGCGGGTGTACCAACCGATTCGTTATCGAGAGTCCGCTCATGTTGGCGAACTGACCTTCGAGTTCTACAACGGCGCCATGAGCACCGAACAGTGCCAGCGGCTGGTCGCGGCGCTGCGCTGGGCCAAGGCCCGGGACACCCAGGTGCTGCTGGTCAGGGGCGGGCGCGGGAGTTTTTCCAATGGTGTGCACCTCAACGTGATCCAGGCGGCCGAGGTGCCGGGGTTGGAAGCCTGGGCCAATATCCAGGCCATCGACGATGTTTGCCGGGAGTTGCTGACGGCCCGGCAACTGGTGGTCAGTGGCCTGACGGGCAGCGCTGGCGCCGGCGGCGTGATGCTGGCGCTGGCGGCCGATATCGTATTCGCCCGGGCGGGTGTGGTACTCAACCCGCATTACAAGACCATGGGCTTGTATGGCTCCGAATACTGGACCTACAGCCTGCCCCGCGCAGTCGGCAGTGAAGTGGCGCATAGGCTGATTGAAGAATGCCTGCCGATCAGCGTTGTCCAGGCCCACCACTGGGGGATGATCCAGGGCATCGGCCCACGCTGCCCACACGCATTCGGTTCGTGGTTGCTGCAACAGGCCGGCAACGCGCTGACCGATGCACAGTACGCGGGGCATCGCGCGCGTAAAGCCAGCCAGGACCTCGCACAGCTCGAACGCTGCCGCGCAAACGAGCTGGCACAGATGCAGTTGGACATGGTGCACAACCGCCAACAGTTCGCCGAGAAGTGCCGCAACTTCGTGTTCAAGCGCCCAACCTGCCAGACCCCCGCGCGCTTGATTGCGCCGTGGGCATTGGCGCTCAAACCCACGCTGGTTGATTGAGAGGCAGACTCTCTGCCGGCTTGAGTCCAGGGTGAGCCTTTTGAGTGAATGCGCCTGCACCTGCTCTTTTGCGGCCCTTATGGAATTTCCTTTCTCCAGGGGCAGTCCATAATGGCAATGCAAAGAGACTGAAAGGGTGACTTGATGCGGCGAATTTATACACGCGTCATCTGCCAGGCCATACTGGCCATGGTGATGGCTATCAGCCTGCCCGCGTGGGCCGATGCGCCTGCAACAACGGTGCCTGTCGAAGTTGTCGACAGTTTGCCGGTGTTGCCCGATGACGCTGATCTCAAACAGCTCAGCCAGCAGCTTGAGCTGATTCGCCAGAGTGTGCCCATCAGTACCAGTGACGAGAAGCTGGCGGAGTTTCGACAGGGCGCACTCCAGGTGCAGCAACAGGCCGAGGCGTTGCTCACGGTGCGCGCCACTGATATGGAGCGCCTGGATGATCAACTCAAGGTGGTGGGCGCGGCCCAGCCCGGGGAAGCGCAGAGCCTCACCGCCCAGCGGGATGCCCTGACCCGGAAAAAAAACAGCCTGCTTGCCGATGAGAGCCAGGCCAAACAACTGAGCCAACTGAGCCGTGACCTCGCTGCGCAGATCGTCAATCTGCGGCGCAACCTGTTCAATTCCCAGGTCACTTCACGCACCGATAGCCCCTTCAGCCCCTCGTTCTGGTCGAGCCTGATCCGCCCCACCACTGAAGACCTGCAGCGCCTGGACAACCTGAAGGCCGAGGGGCTCGTCGCCCTCAAGAGTGCGGTCAGCCCCGAGCGCCGCTGGGCGTTCTTCGGCACGCTGCTGGTGGCGGTGCTGATCTGGAGTTTCGGCCGGCGACTGCTTGAGCAACTGCTTACCTGGGCGATGATCCGCTGGCTGCCGGAGGGGCGCCTGCGGCGCAGCACCCTGGCGGTGGCGGTGGGGTTGGCGTCGATCCTGACGATCATGGGGGCCGTCTCATTGATGCGCTGGGCGGTGGAAAGCAATGCGCTCTTGAGCGAAAACCTGGCGCGGCTTTCTGATCACCTGGTCACTCTGGCCATGTTCTGCGCGTTTATTGCCGGCCTGGGACGGGCCTTGCTGATGCTGCCGCGACCTTCCTGGCGGTTGCCGACCATTGCCGATGAAATCGCCAGTGCCCTGGGGCCTTTCCCGGCGATTCTGGCGGTAGCGCTGATGCTGGTGGCCACCGAGGAACGCATCAACAGCGTCACGGGCGCCAGCCTGGCATTGACCGTGGCGCTCAATGGCCTGACGGCCCTGATCACGGCGCTGATCTTCATCGCTGCGCTGCTGCGCGTGCGCCATGTGCGCAACAAGCTCGGGCTGGAGCGCCCGGGCGGGCTCGCCGGTATGTTGCCCTTTGTGGCCTCGATATGGGTGGCGGTGATTGTCCTCGCGCTGTTCACGGGGTATCTGTCCCTGGCCTACTTCCTGACCGTCAAGCTGCTGTGGATCAGTGTCGTGGCGGCGACGGCCTATCTGCTCATGGCCTTTTTCGGCGACATCTGCGAAACCCTGCTCTCGCCCAAGCAGCCCAGCGGCCTGGCACTGGCCAAGGCCCTGGGGCTGTCGCCACGGCACCAGGCCCAGGCTTGCACGGTACTGGCGGGCGTTGGTCGTACCTTGCTGCTGCTCACTGCGGTGATGGCGGCTTTCCTTCCGGCGGGCTCCAGCCCCAGCGAGCTGCTCCAGGGCTTCAGCCAACTGGGAGAGTCCAGCAAGACCCTGGGCAACCTGCAAATCATTCCCCAGGACATCCTCGTTGCGCTGCTGATGTTTGTCGTCGGCCTGTTCGCTGTGCGCACCTTGAAGCGCTGGCTGAGCGAGCGGCTGCTGCCGGAAACCAACATGGACGCCGGCATGCGCGCGTCCCTGGTGACCCTGGTGGGCTACCTCGGCTTTGTGCTGCTGAGCCTGTTGGTGATGTCCACCCTGCGGATCAACCTGACCAGCCTGACCTGGGTGGTCAGTGCCTTATCGGTGGGGATCGGTTTCGGCTTGCAGGCCATTGTGCAGAACTTTATCTCCGGGCTGATCCTGCTCACCGAACGGCCGGTGAAGGTCGGCGATTGGGTGAGCCTGGGCGGCGTCGAGGGGGATATCCGCCGGATCAATGTCCGGGCGACCGAGATCCAGATGGCCGACCGCTCGACAGTGATCGTGCCGAACTCGCAGTTCATCTCGCAGAATGTGCGCAACGTCACCATGGGCAACGCGCTCGGTGTGGTGGGCATCACCCTCACATTGCCGCTGGACACCGATGTCTTGAAAGTGCGCGAACTGCTCATGCAGGCCTTTACCGAACATGAGGCAATTCTCGACAGCCCCGCACCTTCGGTCACGTTCAAGGACCTGGCCAGGGACGGCCTGATCATTGGGGTCAGCGGCTACGTCAACAGCCCGCGCTCGGTGTCCGATGCCCGCAGCGACTTGCTGTTCATCCTGCTTGCGCGCCTTCAGGAAATGGGGATTACCTTGTCTTCACCCCAGAGCCTGGTATTGGTGACGGGAGAGGGCAGTGCCGCGAGTGGCGATGTTCCTGTAAGGCAATGAAGGGGTCGTGGTGTGTGAACATAAAAAAACCGATGCCAGTGCTGATTGCTGTTGTGTTCTGTTGTTCTTTGATGGCTTGCAAGAGTAAAGACGTGCCTGAAACGTATAGCTGGACGGGAACGGTATCCGCACCGCAGGAATATCCGATGGAGGTGTATCGCGGCGCGATAATCGCTGAGGGCTTTACCTACGGTTTTGATGCGATCTGGGGTACGCAGAATACCGGTTGGGGCAGCCAGGGCGGAACCATGACCACGGCGGTCGAGAAAAAGGCCGTGCCCTATCAACTGGAATTTACCTGGTACTCGCTGGTGGAGCGAACGTTCTATACCGGCAAATGGGACTTGGACAAACACACGATAAAACGCCTGCTGGATGAGGGTTTTATCGATCAAGACACCCATAAAAAAGACACCTATCACACGTTTATCGTGGGGTTGGCGCCACAGGGGCGGGTGGTGCTCTGGCTGAGTGGGGCGGGAAACCAGAAGGAGGTGGGGGCTTTTCAGGCGCAGGTGGCAACCCTGACCAAGGAAAGTGCCTACAGCAATGCCCAATACATGTTTAAAGACGGCTATGCAGACCGCATGCTCAATGACCCATCCTATAAGACCTTCAGCCCGCAAACCCGGCAGAAAATCCAAACGCAGGGCTATCCTGCGCCAGGCATCTATGGTGCCTACCGGGAAAAATACAACTGGAGACCTGTGGTGGTCCTGCAGGAGGGCGAATGGCTGGACTTTGGATGGCGCGCCTACAACGGTGAGCAGGAAAACATATTCGGAAAGGACCTCCTGGACAATCCTTATGAACAAAGGGCCATCCCAACGTTTTGTGGCTTCTATTGGCGCAATGGAAACAGCCGCTATGGCGTCTGGATTGATGCTTTCGATGAAAAAGAAATCTTTGAGGTTTTCCAGAAACTGGGCAAGCAAAAAGATATAGACCTGCTGGTGAAAGTTGATGCGCAAAACACCCGGGTTTCCCTGGCGTTAAGGTCGGGAACGCAAGAGTTCCCCATCGGCAAAGCAACAGTCAGGCTGTCTCGTAAAATCGAGTAGGCTCGCCCCAGCTTAAGGGCGAGCCACACTTCAGTGCTCAGCCAACTAGCAGGGCTGGGCCGCGAGGCTGTTGCTGACATTGCGTCCCAGCACCAACACCGTCACAAAACCCAAGCCCACCAGTACCGTGGCGAGGCTCAGCAGCACCGAGCTGCCCAGTTGGTCGACGATCCGCCCACCGAAGAACGAGCCCAGGGCAATGATTACCTGGAACAACGCCACGAACAGCGGCATGCCGCGTTCGACATCCTTGGGCGCCACGACAAACATCCAGATACTGGCGCAGGCCGGGAAGGCACCGAAGGCGAAGCCCCAGAGCGCGATCAGCATCGCCGCGCCGGTCATGCCGGTGGCGAAGTGGGGGAACAGGGCGGTGCTGGTGCCGATCATCAGCGCCACCAGCAACAGGGTGTGACGTACGCTGCGGTTGGCAGCAAAACCGGCAAAAATATTGCCCATCACCCCGGCCACGCCAAACAGCAGCAGCAGCGAACCAATCGTTGGCCCGTCGAAGCCGGCACTGTGCTTGAAGAAGGGCGCGACGTAGGTGTACGCAGCAAAGTGCGCCAGGCCGATCAGCAACACTGCAATCAAGCCGACCCGCGCTTGTGGGTTGATAAACAGGGCTGGCAGGTCTCTGACGCGAATGGCCTTCTCCGGGTTGAGTCGCGGCAGGAGGAAGATCTGCGCCAGGAGCACCGGCACCCCCATCAGCGCGGTGATCAGGAAGGTCATGCGCCAGCCCATCAGGCCGCTCAGCCAG
Organism: Pseudomonas sp. ICMP 8385; assembly: GCF_002699915.1. NCBI lineage: Bacteria > Pseudomonadati > Pseudomonadota > Gammaproteobacteria > Pseudomonadales > Pseudomonadaceae > Pseudomonas > Pseudomonas sp. ICMP 8385. Next base: position 8,445 of record NZ_LKBY01000120.1, read on the forward strand.
GTGCCGACGGGTACGCCCAGCACGGTGGCCAGGGTCACGCCGACCATGATGATCGAAGTGGCCTGGGCCACGCCCACGCCTTTGGGCGCCAGCCGGCCGCTGAGGGCGATGGCCGTCGCCCAGAAACCGCCGATACTGATGCCCAGCAGCACGCGGCCGAACAGCAGCAGGCCGAAGTCACTGGCCAATGCCACGACCGAGTTGGCGATGATCATGATCAGCGTCAGGCCGATCAGCAGATAGCGACGGTCCATGGTGCCAATGCCGACCGACAACAACGGCGCGGCGAGGGCGGCCATGATGCCGGGCAGGGTCACCATCAGCCCGGCGTGGCCGGCACTGATGCCCAGGTCGCTGGCCACATCGTTAAGGACACCCACCGGCAGAAACTCACTGGTCACCAGGGCAAAGGCCCCCACGGCGACCGAGAGAATCGCCAGCCACTGCTGTTTGACACTCTGTTGATTATGTTCGGGAAGGCTACGAGGGGCCTGGCTGGCGCTTGGCATGGGTGGAGATCCGGGGGGAATGCAGCCTGAAGCCAGGCCGGGGGAGAATGTGGAGGCGATTATAGGAATCGGTGCAGGCAATTAAACAGGCCAGTCGGTTTGATAGTCATCATCACTGCAATCAATGCAACTCACGGTTTTGACATGGCCAGCACCCTGTTCAACTCGCCAGCGACAGCGATCAACTGTCGCTCCAGTGCTTCTACCTCCGAGTGACTGATGCCATGGCTGATGACTTGCAGGGTTTTGGCGCGCTTTTTCGGCGCAGGCGCCAGACTGTGTATGTCCTGTGAAATCAGCGCCTGACGCAATAACTGATTAATCACGGTTTGATAGCCCATACCGGCGCTTTGCGCACGCTCACGGGCAGCGGTGATGACGGCGTCGTCCAGCATAATAGTGATGCGTGTCTTCCCCTTGTTGCTGGCGATTGCGCCACGCTTGCCTTTGCTGAAGTCGTATTGGTCTTTCATGGTTCAAGCCTCCAGATACTGGCGCCGTTCATTTTTGGATGCGAGCCTGGCACTGATAACACGCACGAAGTTTGGGTCGCGGTAGGTGTAGGCCACCACCAAAACGCGTCCCTTCGCGTCTATGCCCATGCTCACCCAGCGCTCTTCATCGTGATCGTGATCCTGTATTGTCAGGGCGGTCTCGTCGTAAAACACCGGTTCTGCATCAGCTAGGCTTATGCCTTTATGCTTCTGCTGGTTTGCGATGTTTTTTGCCTCGTCATATTGAATCCTGAATCTTCTCATTATGCATATTTTATATGTATAAAAAAGCGGTTGAAGGAACCGTTAATCAGGAGAGGGTGGGTTGTGGTTGCGCGATTGACCTACGTAACCTGCGTCTTACCTTTTGCAGAATTTCTAAGGGATGTAGACACACCCAATCTTGCTCGATCAGTTGAGGCTCGATCTTGCCGATCTTGCCAATGTGCATCCGCCCGTAAAGCGTGATCCGATACGTAGCCGGCTTCTGTTTCGGTTGCCGGATGAGATGAAGTAGAGATGTTTTGGCCTCTTTCGCAGGGCCTCTTTCTATCCAAGCCTGCTTTCATCTACAGCCCAAGCACACCCATGGCCACCAATGCCGCCCCGGCACCATCGACTATGTCGCCCATGGCATCTCCGGCCTGGTTGACCCTGGTGGTGCCCGGCGTGCTTTGACCGTCAGGCACAAATAAGCGGGTTGAACAGCGGCTCCAGGGCCAGCCGGGCACGGCTGTCTCGGACCGCCGCCTGGACCGCCTCGTCACCGAACACCAGCCCCTGCAGGTACGTGAAATGCGGGTCGAGCAACCCCAGGGTCCCCAGGACCTGGCGCAGGTAGGGCGTCAGGAAGTCCGGTTGGCGTGCCGACTCGCCCTGATGAAAACCACCGGAACCGACCAGGACATATACCGGGCGGTTGCTCAGCAGGCCGGTCTTGCCCTCGGGCCCTGAACTGAACGTGCGGTGAATGCGCAGGACATAGTCGACCCACAGCTTGAGCGCAGCGGGCAGGGTGAAGTTGTGCATCGGCGTGGCAATAAGCAGGAGATCGCAGCGCTCCAGCTCGCGGATCAGCATTTCGGAAACCTCGAAGGCCGGCGCGTCGAACGGCGTGGTCGTCGCCAGGCCCCGGGCGTAGTCCAGGCCGAGCGGTGGCAGCGGGTGGGTGCCCAGGTCGCGTTCGACCAGTTCTAGCCTCGGGTGCCGCTGCCCAAGGGTGTCCACCAGTTCCAATGCCAGCTGGTTGGCATGGGAAACCTGGCCATTGGGGCTGGCGTTGATCAATAGAATATTCTTCATGCCGGATTCTCTGTCTGAAGGCGTTGGGTGAAGTGCATGCCGTGGGCCAGTAGCCCCTGGCGAAAATAAAAGCGTTGGGCCAACGGCATATGCAGCCCGGTGTCCAGCACCAAATGCGCGCAACCGCGCTGTACGGCTTCTTCGCGAACCGCGTCCAGCAGCCGTGCGCCCAGGCCGCTGCGCTGCAGGTCTGGGTGTACCACCAGGTCATCGACATAGAGGAAGCGCCCGTAGAGCAGGTTTTCCAGCCCACGGTAACCGGCCAGGCCGACCACTTGCCCGGCGTCCCACGCCGCCAGTAACCGGTAGCCTTGCCCTGTCTGGCGCAGCAGTTGCGCCACATAGTGGGCCGGGTGGGTGACATGGGGCCGCAGCACGCGCATCAGGTCGAAACTGGCCGCGAAGGCCTGCTGGTCTTCGAGATGCCCCAGTGTATAAGTCATGTCTGTCGTCCGCTGTGAAGAGGTAGCAGACCTTAAAGCGCGGATGACTTAAGCTACAGGGCCGAAAAGTGCATAAATGACTAGGCCATGATTCCTCCCTTCACGCTGGACCGTAGCCAGAGCGCGCCGGTCTACCGCCAGCTTTACCAGCGATTTCGCGAATCCATTGCCGATGGCCGCCTGCGCCCGGGGGATCGCGTGCCTGCCGTTCGCGCATTGGCGGCGCAACTGAACCTGGCACGTGGCACGGTGGAAGCGGCTTACCAGTTGCTGATGGGGGAGGGCTACCTGATTGCGCGTGGCGCCGCCGGGACGATGGTCACGCCGCAATTGGCTGCGGTTTCCTCGCCCATACGCCAGGCGCCTGTCCTGGCGACGCAGTATCAGTCCACCCATTGCGGGGCGCTGCCCCTGGCCCTGCAAATGGGGTTGCCGGCACTGGATGCCTTTCCCCGCAAGCTCTGGACCCGGCTGGCGGGCCGGCAGTTGCGCCAGGCCGGGCTTGAGGGGCTTGTCTACCCGGACCCGCGTGGCCATGCACCGTTGCGCGCGGCCATTGCCACCTACCTGGGCATTTCCCGGGGGATTACCTGCCACCCGGAGCAAGTGTTCGTATGTGCGGGCTATCGTGCGTGCCTGGACCTGATCCGCCACACGCTGATGCATCATGGCGATAGGTGCTGGCTGGAAGAGCCCGGCTACTTCATGGCGCGCAATGCGCTACTGCAAGCCGGTGCACAACTGGTGCCGGTTCCGGTGGATGAGCAGGGGCTCGATGTCGCGCAAGGCATCGCCCGCTGCGCGGATGCGCGTTTTGCGGTGGTCACGCCGAGCCACCAGAGCCCGCTGGGCGTGTCGTTGTCACTGCCGCGCCGACTGGCCCTGCTGGACTGGGCCAACCGCCAAGGCAGTTGGATCATCGAGGATGACTACGACAGCGAATACCGCTATCAGGGCCGGCCCTTGCCGGCACTCAAGAGCCTCGACCAGCAGGGCCGGGTGCTCTACACCGGCACCTTCAGCAAGGTGTTGTTTCCCGGCCTGCGCCTGGCCTATCTGGTGGTGCCGGCGGCGCAGAGCGACGCTTTCGCCCGTCAGGCGGACCGCCTGCATAACCACTGCCCGCAACTCCTCCAGGCGACCGTCAGCGCCTTCCTCTACGAGGGGCACTTTGCACGGCACTTGAAAAAAATGCGCAATCTCTACGCGCGCCGCCGCCAGTGGCTGGTCGATGCACTGCTGCAACAGTTCGGCGAACGCCTGTCGATCAACCCCCAGGCGGGAGGCATGCACCTGATTGCAGGCCTGCGTGAAGGTGATGATGTTGACCTCGCCCAGCGTGCCCGGGCCATTGGCATCGCCGTCGAGCCGCTGTCACCGTGGTACCTGGAAGCCAAGCCCAGGCACGGCCTGGTGCTGGGCTTTACCAACATCGTCAGCGCCGAGCAGGCCGCGACAGTGGCGCTTCAATTGGCTCGCGTCATCACCCAGGCGCCGTAGAAGGTCCTGTTTGACAGGCGCTCTGACGCGCCGGCCGATTTGACCGCAAGAAGCGGAGTGCGCACGCATGGCGAAGCCCCTTAGTGTGAGACTCCAAGCGTAGAGGCGTCCGCCATGGCTGGCCCGGCCTCAGCCAAGCGATTCTGGAGTCTTTACTTCGTTAATGAACGGCAGCGAAGGTCACCATGAAATTATCCGATTATGTTCGACTCCTTATTCTGGCGGCGATCTGGGGCGCCAGTTTTCTCTTTATGCGCCTATCGGCTCCCGTTCTGGGTGCCTTGCCGACTGCCTTTTTCCGCGTCTTGTTGGGCGCCATTGGCTTGGCGGTCATTCTTGCCCTGCTCAAAACCAACGTCGACTTCAAAGGCAAGCTGCAGCCGATCATGGTGTTGGGGGTTATCAATTCGGGCATCCCATTTTTGATGTATAGCGTGGCGGCACTGCTGTTGCCTGCCGGCTATTCGGCCATTTTCAATGCGACCACACCGATGATGGGGGTATTGATCGGTTGGATGTGTTTCAGCGAGGCGTTGACCCTGAAAAAGGCGGCTGGGGTGCTGATCGGTCTGATGGGCATTGCGATCCTGACCAGCACCGGCCCCGTCGCACTTTCAATGAGTGTGGTCATGGGGGCGTTGGCGTGTTTAGTCGCCACCAGCTGCTACGGCGCAGCAGGATTCCTGACTAAACGATGGGTTGCTGACAAGGGTGGGCTGGACGCAAAACTTGTCGCATTTGGCAGTCAGGTGGGGGCGACGCTGTTCCTCGTGCCTTTTTTCGGCGTCTCTGCCGCAATCAACCCACCGCCGACCTGGGGCAACCCGGAGGTTTGGGGCGCACTGCTTGCCCTGGGTTTTATCTGCACCGCGTGTGCGTACATTCTGTATTTTCGCTTGATCGCGGATATCGGGCCGGTGCGTTCGCTGACCGTGACCTTCCTTATCCCGCCTTTCGGCGTGCTGTGGGGAGTGCTGTTGCTGGGGGAGCGTCTTTCGCTCGCCCATTTGTACGGCGGCGGGCTTATTTGTTTAGCGGTGTGGTGCGTTCTCAGCAACAACCGGCAAAAAGTAACAGGTTCACCTGCCTCGGATTGATCCAGTCACCGAGCGTGTTAGCGTAGCCATTTTATTGCCCAGGGATACGAGCAACATGACCACCCGTTACGCAAAAATCATCCTGACCCTGATGCTGGCGGCCTTCGCCGCGCTTGTGGCGTTCAACAACCTCACCGATTACGCCTCCAACTTTGCCTTCGTCCAGCATGTGTTGAGCATGGACACCACATTCCCGGGTAACGCCGCCATGTACCGGGCAATCACCGCACCCTGGCTGTGGCATGGCGCCTATGGGCTGATCATCGCCGGCGAAGCCTTGACGGGCGTATTGCTGGCCTGGGGGGCGCTGGCCATGTGGCGGGCCAGGCAGGCCAGTGGCCGGCAGTTCAACGCGGCCAAGCAGGTGGCCATTATTGGCTTTACCGCTGGCCTGCTGGTGTGGTTTTTCGGCTTTATGGTGATTGGCGGGGAGTGGTTCCTGATGTGGCAATCCCATCAGTGGAATGGCCAGGACGCGGCATTCAAGTTCTATATGGCGCTGCTTGGGGTGCTGATTTTTCTCAACCAGGCGGATGTGGATCGCGACTGACGCGCCTCACACAGTCAGCCAACGAATTTGACGAACACGTGTTCAGGATCGTGTTCGTCAAGGTTCTCGATGCTCCCGCTGGGGATAAACCCGGCCTTTGCGATCAAGGCCCGGGAGGCGGTGTTGGAGGCATTGGTCGACGCAAACAGCTTGGGCGTCTTGCACGCCGCCTCGGCCGCCGCCAGCAGCGTGCACGTCCTCGGGGACGGCCTGGCGGATGAGCAGGCCTTTGGTCTTAAGCCATTTGCGCAAGCGTCCACGCGCATTGTCATACGGGGACGCGGTGTTGAACTGGATCATCCGCCCCAGCGTCCACTGCTCGTACCACGGGCATTCGTAAAGCTGGGCATTGTCGCGGCTCTGGATAATGGACACGATGCGTTGCTTGGCCGTGTCGAGCCGTTCGAGCAATTGCTCAAAAGGGATGCCTTCGTAGTCGCGGTAGAACTTCTGCGCCAGTTGCCCCAACTGGTTCCACTTGAAGCCGGTTTCCGGGAAGTCTATGGCGTTGTCGGCGGCATCGGCCGCCAGCCATTTGAGCACCAATTCGTTCCAGCCCACCAGGTAGGCGACGAGATTGGCAACGCTCATCTGCGTGCCTTTGGCGTGCCCCTCCAGGTTGCATTCGTTGATGCACTCGGCAGGCACCTGCTGGATGACGCTGAGTAGCTTTGCGTAATTGCGGTTGATGGCATCGAGCAGTTCTTGCTTGTTTTGAGGGACCGTCATGACTCACCCACCACCTAAAAAACCAATCCTGCCTCAGCCCGGGGCAGGGATCCATACCCCGGCGGGTTTCAGTGTCCGTTCTTTGGCGAGGGGCCCGATGGGCCAGGCGCCTGGGTTTCAAACGCCTGGGCCAGAAAATCGATCAAGGTTCGCACGGAAGGCAGCAGCCCACGTCTTGACGGGAAAACGGCGCTGATCACGCCCTCGGTGGGGCGCCATTGGGGGAGCAGGCTGACCAGGCGACCCTCTTGTATCTCCTCCTTGACCACGGCCAGCGGCAGGTTGGCCATGCCCACACCTTGCAGCGCCGCACTTTTCAGGGTGGGCATGTCATCGCTGATCAGCCGTGGCGTGTGGCAGATCTCGGCGGACACGCCTTCTGGGCCGATCAGCTCCCAAACGTACTGCAGCAGCGGGTTGCCCCAGCTGATGGTTGGCAGTCCCGACACGTCGGCAGGTAACAGCGGCAGTGCATGCTGTTGCAAGAAGGCCGGGCTCGCGACCAGCGCCTGGGGGCTCTTGGCGAGCAGCTTCATCACCAGGTCACTGCTTTCCAGGGGCGGGAAGCACAGGTTCAACGCGATGTCATAGCCCTCGCTGATCACATCGACCTTGCGGTTGAAGCTTTTCACGTTGAGTTCAACATTGGGGCACTGGGCCATGAACTGGGCCAGCATCGGCGCTACCCAGTAATTGAGCAGGGCGGTGGTGCAACTCAGGCGGATCACCCCGCGCGGCTCGGCCTTGTTGAAGGCGATCAGGTCCTCGGCCGACTCTGCCTCGGCGGTCATCGCCACGCAGTGGCGGTAGTAGGCCAGGCCGATGTCGGTGACCTGGAACTGACGGGTCGAGCGCTGGATCAGCCGTGCCCCCAGCCGCGCTTCCAACTGGCTGACCCGGCGGCTCAAGGTCGACTTGGGCATATTCAGCGCCCGACCGGCTGCCGCAAAGCCACCATGCTCAACCACCTTGGCATAGAGGAACAGTTCATTGAGGTCGAACACAGGCATCGTTCCATTTTTGAGATGGTGAAGTCTAATTCAACGACTACCGGACACCTAGTGCAATGACGAACACTGGAGATAGTGCAGCTGAGGCTGGATTTACCGGCTGCGCGAAAAATGATCGCTTCGTGCTACCCACATTATTTTGCACTGGCGTTCCATTGTTGGAATTGTCAGCTGCCGCCAGAAACGTCGAGGCAAGGTTCTGGCCCGATACCGTTCACCCATGCAAGAGGAAAGGCAAATGAGCGCTTCAGGTAACGCTGCAAACTTTAATGGTCAGAAGCCAACGATTGACCCCACCGACACCGCCATGTTGCTGATCGACCACCAGAGTGGCCTGTTCCAGATCGTCAAGGACATTGATGTTCCTCAATTGCGCGCCAACGCCATTGCCTTGGCCAAGGCCGCGACCCTGCTGAAAATCCCGGTCATTACCACCGCTTCGGTGCCCCAGGGGCCGAATGGTCCGTTGATCCCGGAAATCCACGAGGCGGCGCCCCATGCCCAGTATGTGGCCCGGCGTGGCGAGATCAATGCCTGGGATAACCCCGAGTTCCACGCGGCGGTCAAGGCCACCGGCAAGAAGACCCTGGTGATTGCCGGCACCCTGACCAGCGTGTGCCTGGCGTTTCCGTCCATCGCGGCGGTGCATGAGGGCTACAAGGTGTTCGCCGTGGTCGACGCCTCGGGCAACCACTCGAAGCTGGCCACCGAGCTGACCGTCGCGCGCCTGGCCCAGGCCGGCGTGGTGCCAATCGACATCATGGGTACCTTGTCGGAACTGCAAGGCTCGTGGAACCGTCCAGATGCCCAAGAGTGGGCGAACGTCTATACCCAGGCCATGCCGCACTACCAATTGCTGATCGAGAGCTACATCAAGGCGCAGGAAGTGGCTAATAACCACGAAGAGCTAGACTCCCAGCGCAAGTAAATACCGCTGACCTTTCCCGGTGCGGCCCATTTCGGGAAGCACCTCTTACCAGGAGCATCATGATGTCTAAACCCTACGTTCGCCTGGACAAAGATAACGCCGCTGTCCTGCTGGTTGACCATCAGGCTGGCTTGTTGTCACTGGTGCGTGATATCGAGCCCGACAAGTTCAAGAATAACGTGCTGGCCTTGGCTGACCTGGCCAAGTACTTCAAGTTGCCGACCATCCTCACCACCAGCTTTGAAACCGGCCCCAATGGCCCGCTGGTGCCCGAGCTCAAGGCCCTGTTCCCGGACGCGCCGTACATTGCCCGTCCTGGCCAGATCAACGCCTGGGACAACGAGGATTTCGTCAAGGCCATCAAGGCCACCGGCAAGAAACAACTGATCATCGCCGGCGTGGTGACTGAAGTGTGCGTGGCGTTCCCGGCGCTGTCGGCCCTGGCCGAAGGCTATGAAGTGTTTGTGGTGACCGATGCCTCCGGCACCTTCAACGAACTGACCCAGCAATCGGCCTGGAACCGCATGTCGGCCAACGGCGCGCAGCTGATGACCTGGTTTGGCCTGGCGTGCGAGCTGCATCGCGACTGGCGCAACGATATCGAAGGCCTGGGGACCTTGTTCTCCAACCACATCCCGGACTATCGCAACCTGTTCACCAGCTACAACGCGTTGACCGAGGGCAAATAAGCCCAGGTTCGGGGGCTGTGCGGCTACGGGCAGCCCCCGCTTCAGTCCAGGATGAAGGGCGCCCATGCAGCCGTTGATCAATTATTTCAAAGTGGTATTCAACCCCGGCCTCGGGGTGTTGCTGTTTGCCTTGCGCACCGTCGCGGCAGGGCTGTTGACGTTGTACCTGGCTTTTATCTTCGACCTGGATCAACCCAAATGGTCGGTAATGGCCGTGATTATCGTCAGCCAGCCCCTGGGCGGCATGGCGTTGCAGCGCAGTTTCTCGCAGATTATCGGCACCCTGGTCGGTGCCGCCGTAGCGGTGTTGATCATGGGGATTTTCCCCCAGGCCCCGCTGCCCTTTGTTATCACCCTGTCGTTGTGGCTGGCGTTCTGCACCGCCGGCGGTACGTTGTTGCGCTACACCAGCTCCCATGCCTTTGTGCTCAGCGGTTTTACCGCCGTGGTGGTAGGGCTGCTGGCGGTGCCGGAGCAGGACAACACCTTGATGCTGGCAATCACCCGGCTTACCGAGACGCTGCTGGCGGTGGCCTGTGTGTGCCTGGTCAGCTTGCTCACGGCGCGCCCGGAAGCGGTCGCCCGGGGCTATTTCGCCAAGGTCGACCAGGTGCTGAAGCTGATGGCCGCCCACGCCGCGGCGGTGATCCGCACCGAAGAGAGCGAGGCCGACTTCCATCAGCGCCAGATGCAGTTGCTGGGGGAAATCAGCGCCCTGGAAGGCCTGCGCCGGCATCTGTACTTCGATGCGCCACGGCTGCGCAGCGCCAATGGGCTGGTGCAATTGCTCGGCAACCAATTGGTGTTGCTGACCTCGCGGCTGACGGTACTGCGCCGCCAGCGCACGCTGATCGGCGAGCGCTGGGAGGGCGAGCTGCCCGCAGACATCCAGCAGTTGCGCGCGGACGAGTTGGCGTTTCTCGATGAGCTGGCAGTGGCCGGGCGTTCACTGTCGGCCGAGGCGCGCCAGGGCTTTACCGTGCTGCAGCAGCGCTTTGATCAGCAGGCCAAAAACGCCGAGCAGCGCCGCGATGAACCCATGAGCGGCACCTTGCGCGCCCTGGCGTGGGCCTTGCGCTGGGAACAGGCGCGCCTGTTGCAGCAATTGGAGGAAATCCTCGAACTCAGCGACGCGATCCAGGACGGCCGCCAGGCCAGCTGTGCGCACCGCCAGGGCCAGAGCAACCCGCTGTACCTGGACTGGCGCCTGGCCGGGATGAACGCGGCGCGGGCCTTTATTGCCTTGCTCGCCAGCGGCCTGATCTGGATCGAAACCGCATGGGACGGCGCGCGGGCCGGGATGATCCTGGTGGGCATCCTCTGTTCGTTGATGGCGACCTTTCCACGGCCCCTGGCGGCGAGCCAGAATTATGCGCGCGGCTTTGGCCTGTCCCTGCTGGTGTCGGCGGTCTATCAGTTCATGCTGGTGCCGGCCATTGGCGATGTGGAAATGCTGTTTCTGCTCCTCGCGCCGCTGCTGTATGTGATTGCGGTGGGCCTGGCCAGCCCGATGACCGCCGGGATCGGCATGGGCCTGGGCCTGTCGACCTTCCTGATGGTGGGCCCACAGAATATCGGGGCCTGGCAGAACACCGCGAGCCAGTGGTTCGAGTTCGCCGGCGCCTATATCGGCGCCTGTGCCCTGTCGTTGCTGGTGTACGCCTGGGTGTTTCCGTTCAACCCGGCGCGGCGTATCCAGCGCCTGTATGACGAGAGCCGTGGCCAGGTCTACGCATTGCTCCAGACTGCGCCGGCGGACTCGCGCCAATTCGCCTTTGAAAGCCGGATGATGGACCGCCTGACCATGATGCTGGGGCTGTTGCCGGCCGCCAACGACCAGCGTTCCAACGCGCTGTTCGAGGTCAGCCTCGCGTGCATGGCCCTGGGGATCGCCCTGAACCAGCTCAAGCAACAAGGCCAGGACAATGCACTGCTCGTGCCCGCCACCAAGGCGCGCTTGCAGGCGATCCTGGAGCAGTCCGGCCGTTATGTAGCGGGCCGGCCGGGTGTGGATGTGCAGGCCCTGACCACGAGCTTGCGCCAGCTAGGCGACGAGCTGGACCAGTTGCACGCCAGCGCGTTGCCTTCCGGGCATGGGCAGTTGTGGTCGGTGTTCCGCATTCGGGTGGCGTTGCTGATCGTGGCGTCGTTCCTTGAGCGCTACCGTGAATTTCTTGAACCCGTGGAAGAAGGAGTGCCGGCCCTTGCCGATTGATTTCGAGGTGGGCGGCGTGTACCTGCCGCCGATTGCCCAGGCGCTGCTGTTGGCGCTGCCGGTATTTATGCTGCTGGACTGGGGCTTGCGCCGTCTCGGCGTGTTGCGGTTGGTCTGGCATGAGGCACTGTTTGAGGGTGCCCTGTATGCCTGCGTGTGTGCTGTTGTCATTTTAGTGATGGGAACCCCATGACCTTGAAAAAACTCATTCCCCAACTGATCACCCTGGTGGTGGTCGTGCTGGCCCTGGTGCTGGGCTGGTTCGCCTGGGAACACTACACCCGCTCGCCCTGGACCCGTGATGCGCGGGTGCGTGCCGACGTGGTGACGCTGCCGGCGGATGTCTCCGGGTTGATCGTCAGCCTGCGGGTGCAGGATAACCAGCATGTGACCAAGGGCGATGTGCTGCTGGAAATCGACCCGGCGCGCTACGCCCTGGCGGTCGAGCATGCGCGGCGCTCGGTGGACGTGGCCACGGCCACCCTGGGCCAGTCCCGGGCGGCGATCATTGCCAGCGAGGCCCAGCTCAAGCAGCGCCAGAGTGAGGAGCGGCGGCGACGCACCCTCAAGCAGGGGTTCGCGATCTCCGGCGAAGAGTGGGAGAAGTCCAATACCGACGTGGCGGTCGCCCAGGCGCAACTGTTGAGCAACCAGGCCAATCTCGGGCTGGCCGAGGCCAATGTGCAGTTGGCCAAGGCCGCATTGACCCAGGCCGAGCTGGATTTGCAGCGCACCCGGGTGATCGCGCCGGTCAGTGGCTATGTCACCAACCTGCTGACGCGCCAGGGCGACTACGCCACGGCCGGCGGTGCCTTGCTGGCGTTGGTGGACAGCGACTCGTTCTATGTCAGTGGTTATTTCGAGGAAACCAAGCTGCCACGGATCGCCGAGGGCGACCGCGTACGGATCCAGTTGATGAGCGGCGAAACCTTTGGCGGCACGGTACAGAGCATCGCCTTCGCCATCACTGACCGCGAGAACTCCCCGGGCAGTCGCCTGCTGGCCAACATCAACCCCAGCTACACCTGGGTCAAGCTGGCACAGCGGGTGCCGGTCAGGATCGGTATTGATCCCGACTATGTCAGCCAGGGCCGATTGCGGGCGGGCACCACGGCGACCGTGACCGTGCTGGAACAGCAGGCGCCACGCTGATGGGGCTCATCGTGAAACGGCTGGTGCGCGCTGCGATGTCGCTGACCGTTTCGCTAACCGCAGGGGGCGTGTACGCCGATAACTCCCTGGGCCAACGGGACAACCTCAGTACCGGCATCAATGAGCGGCAGAAGGCTGAGCTGGCGGTCGCGCCGGGGTTTGTCAGCGGTTCGTCCCTCAATGGCTTGCTGCGCAATTACTACCTGGGCCGCGACAACCACAACACGCCGTCGCGGCTGGACCAGCGCGAATGGGTGCAGGGGGTGTACCTGTCCTTTCGCTCGGGGTACACCGACACGCCGATTGGGGTCGGGGTGGATGTGCATGGTTTCTATGGGCTCAAGCTCGATGGTGGCGGGGGCAGTGGCGGGGCGGGGTTGTTGCCGCTGGATTCGCAGAACGCCCCGCAGGCCGACTTTTCGGCAGCGGGCGCGGCCCTCAAGCTGCGCGGCTTTGACAGCCTGGTGCAGGTCGGTGACCAGTACCTGGAAAACCCGCTGGTGGCCAGCGGCGTGAGCCGGGTGTTCCCGCAGACCTTTCGCGGCGTGACGTTGAAAAATTACAGCCTGCACAACCTGACCCTCGACAGCGGCTGGGTCGACTCCACGCGCCTGCGCAACCAGAGTGGACAAAGCCGCCTGGGCACCAGTTACGGCAGCGGCAACAAGGCCGGGCTGGCCGCCGATCGTGAAAGCCCGCACATGGCCTGGCTGGGGGGTGTCTACAGTGCACCGGGTGGGATGACGCTGACGGTGTATGGCGGGCAACTGAGCGATATCTGGAATCAGTACTACGTCGGGGTGAGCCAGCCGTTCACCCTGGCGCGCGGGATCACCCTGACGCCGTATGTGCATTACTTCAACACCCGCGACCAGGGGCGCAGCCAGTTGGGGCGTATCGACAACCACACCTACACCGGCGGCCTGACCCTGTCCGGCGCCGGCCAGAGCCTGACCCTGGGGCTGCAGAAGGTCGATGGCGACACGCCGTTCGACTATGTGGTGCAGGACGACCGGACCTTCCTTTACCTGAATAACTCCCAGCAATACGCAGATTTTAACGCGCCGGGGGAAAAGTCCTGGAAGATCCAATACCAGACCAGCCTGGCGTTTATCGACGCGCCTGACTTCCAGCTCAGCACCTCCTACACCCGTGGCGAGGCAGACCTGACCCGGGTCGATCCCGGTAGCCAAGGCTACGGCTACATCTACAACGCCGCCGGCAAGGATGCCCATCACTGGGAGCGGGATATTGCCTTGCGCTACGCCGTACCGGGCGGCAAGGCCAAGGGCTTGAACGTTACCTTGCGCTGGGCGGCCCATCGTACAGGGCAGGGGTATACCGCACCGGGCAATACCCGTGGCAACTCAAATGCCGATGAGTACCGGGTGATTGTCGATTATCCGTTCAGTATTTTTTAGCTGCTTTGCAAACGTCGGTTGAATCAGTCGCGTAAACCTAGGGAAGCACCCGTTATGAAGACTCCGTCCAAAACGCTTCTGACCCTCATGGCGATGGCCACGCTCTGCGCGTGCTCTACCCAGCTGACTGAGCAAGGCCTCAACGTTAGTCTGGTCACCGCGACATCGTCCAATCAATGCAACTTGATCAGGATGTTCACCGTCAGGGGGGCGGGTGCTGATGAAACGCTGCGCATGGCGTTGAATGAAGCGGGCGCTTTGGGGGCCGACAGCATGGCGGTGGCTGATGGTAAGGAAACTTCCGACGGTGCCGAGATCACGGGGGCGGCGCTGATCTGCCGCCAATGAAGGTGCACCCCAGAGGCGTATTACCGGGCCTTATCCGCTGACAAGCCATTGATAAATATAGATATGGTCTCTTTGATCAGCTGATCGCGTGCCGGTTTTCCGGGACTTCGGCAAAGACCCAGCAGGCAACGCAACTGCATGTCGCCGGTCAGCGCATCGAGGAAGATCTTTGCCCGGGTCTGCGGGTTGCCAGGGATGATCAGCCCTGCTTCCTCTGCCCAGGTGAAATACTCCGCCAAGCAGTTGTAGGCGGTCGCGGGCGCGGCGTCGAAGAACGACTGCGCCGCCTCCGGTGCTCGCAGGGCTTCGGACACAATCAGGCGATGCAGGGCGAGGGTCCGGGGCGATAACAACACGTCGAGGAACACTCGGGCAATGGTCGTCAGTGCTTCCTGCACAGGCTTCTGAGCGAGGTCCATATGGGTCAGCGGGCTGACGTTCTCTGCACAGAGCTCCTCGATAATCGCGGAGAACAGGCCTTCCTTGCCGCCGAAATAGGCGTAGATCGTGCGCTTGGAGCCGCCAATGTTGGCAATGATCCCGTCAACGCTGACCCCGGAATAGCCTTCTGCGAGAAACATCTCGGTTGCCGCCTGGAGAATACTTTGACGTTTTGCGGCTTGCCTCGGGGTAGGGGTTTGCATGTGGCTCGGCTATTCCTGAAAAGAACAATTCGACAGTTCGCCTAGCCTACGCGGCTCTGCATCAGCCTTCCAGCCACACAGTGGGACGAGTCAGACATTTGTCCCGGGATTTTTTTTGTAAAAAACACTTCGATCACCCTTGACGAGTTTTTGATTTGGGCGCATTTTCGGCAAAAGGGTACGGTAACGTACCGTACCATTTCATAAAAACAACAGAGGTACTGATCATGCGTTTCGTGCACTTTCTGGAAGGCTCCAGCAAAGGCCTGGCTGTCGAGCAAGCAGGCGTCCTGCGGGGCTTGAACGAACAGGAAAACGGCTATCCAGGCACCCTGGAGAGCCTGCTCAACGCCGGCCCCGCAGCGCTGCAAGCGGCCCATCGGCGCTTGAGCGACGCTCGCTTGCTGGACACCTCGACGCTGCGCTACCTGCCACCACTGGAGCGGCCGGGCAAGATCGTGTGTGTCGGCTTGAACTACGCCGATCACACCAAAGAGAGCCCCTACGAACAGCCGGCCTATCCGACCTTCTTCCCGCGCTTTTCCACCAGCCTGATCGGCCATGGCGAGCCCATCCTGCGCCCGCGTGTGTCCGAGCAACTGGATTACGAAGGGGAGCTGGCGGTGGTGATCGGCACCGGTGGCCGGCATATCGCCCGTGCGCAGGCCCTGGCGCATGTCGCGGGCTACGCGGTCTTCAATGAGGCGTCGGTGCGCGATTACCAGTTCAAATCGCCGCAATGGACCATCGGCAAGAACTTCGACGCCACCGGCGCATTTGGCCCGACCTTTGTCAGCGCCGATGAGTTGCCACCGGGGGCCGCCGGCCTGAACCTGGTGACACGCCTCAACGGCACGGTGGTGCAGCAGGGCAATACCGCCGACATGATCTTTGGCGTCGCCGAACTGATTGCCGTGCTCAGCGAAGCGGTGACCCTGGAGCCCGGTGACGTGATTGTCACCGGCACCCCGGCCGGGATTGGCTGGGCGCGGCGCCCGCCACTGTTCATGAAGCCCGGCGACCTCTGCACCGTAGAGATCGAAGGCCTTGGCACCTTGAGCAACCTGATCGCCGACGAGCCGCCTGCGGCCTGAGTTCACGCGTCAGTTTTTCACGAGTGAGGAACAACCGACCGACCGTCACCACGGTGGGCAGCGATCCCGGCTGCCCTGGTTTCGACTACCGGTTGTCCTGCCCATTGAATGCCGAGGAGTCACTACCGTGCTGCAGATCAAAGACATCAACCATGTGCTCTACCGTCATCCCGACCTTGGGGTGGTCGAACGCTTCCTGAGCGATTTCGGCCTGGTGGTGATGCACCGTACCGAGCAACGCCTGTATTTTCGCGGCACCTGCTCGCTGCCCTATGTGTATATCGCCGAGAAGGCCGCAAAAGCCAGCTTTGGCAGCATCGCGTTCGCCGTCGAAAGCCTCGACGACCTGCACCAGGCCTGCCGTCTGCCGGGGGCCTCGGCTATCCAGCCGATGGAAGGTCCGGGAGGAGGGCAGTACGTTGCCTTGCATGATCCCTCGGGACGGCGAATTGAGTTGGTACATGGCATCCAAGCCGTGGGCGCGCTGCCCCATCGCCCTGCGCTGACCCTCAACTCGGCCCAACACAAGCAGCGCTTCGGCGATGTGCAGCGCCCCGGCAAGGGCCCGGCACAGGTCCTGCGCCTGGGCCATGCGGCGATTGGTGTACAGGACATGGCCCTGCACCTGGCCTGGTACCAGCACATGCTCGGCATGTTGCCTTCAGACCTGGTGGTCGAGGAACCGCATCGCGACCGCCCAAGTGCGGCCTTCCTGCGTTTGAACCGTGGCAGCGCCTGGACCGACCATCACACCATCGCGCTGTTCCAGGCGCCACGGGACTTCGTTCATCACGTGTCCTTCGAGGTCCAGGATTTTGATGCGCAGTGCCTGGGCCACGAGTGGATGACCCTGCAAGGCTGGTCGCCGTTCTGGGGGGTTGGCCGGCACATGCTGGGCAGCCAGATCTTCGATTACTGGCGCGACCCGTCCGGCAACCTGATCGAGCACTTCACCGATGGCGACCTGTTCAACCAGGACTCGCCCTCGGGCTACACCCAGGCGTGCGACGCCAGCCTCTACCAATGGGGCCCGCCGATGTCGGTGGAGTTTTTCCTGGGCGGGGAGTGTGCCGCGGAACAGACCGTGCCCCGGTCGACTTCAGAACGTCAGCGACGCAGTTGAGGACAAATGCCATGAGTCAGGTAATCAGCGAGCAGGTGCTCGATAGGTTGTTTCGCCAGGCCCGCAGCCAGAATGGCTGGCTGGACAAACCGGTGGCTGAGCACACCTTGAGGGCGCTATACGATCTGGTGCGCTGGGGCCCGACCAGCGCCAACGGCTGCCCGGCGCGCATTGTGTTCTTGCGCAGTGCCCAAGCCCGGCAACGCTTACTGCCGGCCTTGAGCGCGGGCAATGTCGAAAAGACCTTGAGCGCCCCGGTGACGGCGATCATCGGCTACGACACGCAGTTCCATACGCAGTTGCCCAGGTTGTTTGCACACAACCCCACGGTAAGTGACTGGTTTGCCGGCCAGCCGGAGTTGCTCGAATCCACCGCCTTTCGCAACAGCTCGCTGCAGGGCGGCTACTTGATCCTCGCGGCCCGGGCCCTGGGCCTGGACTGCGGACCGATGTCCGGGTTTGACCACGCACAGGTCGACCAGGCGTTTTTCGCTCCCGGGGCCGATGGCATGCAGGCGTTTGCCGGGATGCACATCAAGTCGAACTTCCTGTGCAACCTCGGCTATGGCGACCCCGAGAAACTCTTTGCCCGTAACCCGCGCCTGGACTTCGACGAGGCCTGCGCGCTGTTGTAACTGACTGCACCTGTACGTAAACCCTCCAGACCGATCGGGCGTGCTGCGACGCATCACGCCTGTCTGTCAGCCTGGCAAAACAACAACAATAAGGAAAATCCAGCAATGAGACCTCTTTCCAAGTGGCATGTGCTTGTCGGCGGTTTTCTCGCGTACCTGTTTGACGCGATGGAAATTATCTTGCTCACCCTCGCACTCCCGGTAATCCGCCAGGACCTGGGCCTGACATTCAATGAAGCCGGCATGCTCGCCTCGGCGACCCTGCTGGGTATCGGTTTTAGCAGCATCACCACGGGCTGGTACTCCGACAACTACGGTCGCCGCAAAGCTTTACTGATTTCGTTGAGCGTATTCGGCCTGTTGACCACGCTGGTGGCTGTCACGCACAACTGGGCCTTGCTCCTGCTGCTGCGGTTTCTATCCGGGCTGGGCTTGGGCGGGGTGTGGGGGATTGTCTCGGCCTATGTGACGGAAACCTGGCCGGCCCACCAGCGGGCGCGAGCGATCGGGTTTGTGCTCAGTTCATTCCCGATTGGCGCGGCCATTGCGGCCATGGCGGCGGCCAGCTATCTGCCTGATTGGCCGACCTTGTTCATGGTGGCCGGGATCTCCACCCTGATTCCATTGGCGTACCTGTTTTTCTTCGTGCCCGAGTCGCCGGAGTGGGCGGCGCAGAGAGCCCGACCCGGAGCACGCAAGCACGTCTCGGTGCGCGAAATCTTCTCCCCCGAACTGCTGCGCCTGACCCTGCTGGGCACCCTGGCGGCGAGCTTTGCGGTGATTGGTTTCTGGGGTGCAAGCACCTGGTTGCCCACTTACTTGATCCAGGAGCGTGGCCTGGGCCTCGACACGATGGCCAACTTCATGGCGATCCTCAACGTCGGCGCCTTTATCGGCATCAATGCCTTCGGTTTTATCGCCGACCGCATCGGCAAGCGCAACGCCACGCTCCTGTCATTGCTCGGCAGTGCGGTGATGTTGTCGATTTATGCACTCACCACGCAGAACGCCATCCTGTTCTGGCTGGGGCCGATCTACGCCTTCTTCTATGCCTTTGCCAGCCTGTTTGCCTCCTACTTCAGTGCGCTGTACCCCACCCGGGTGCGCACCCTCGGCGCGGGTTTCTGCTTCAACTTTGGCCGCGGGCTGGCGGCTTTTGCGCCGCTGCTGTTGAGCGCAATCGCCACTCACTACAGCCTGGCGTGGGGCCTGTTGGTGTGCGCCGGGTTCTTTGCCCTGGCCACCCTTACCCTGTGGTTCATGCCCCAGGCGGAATCGGACCGGCCCGCGATGGCGGGCATGCCACTCAACACCATGGATTCCCGATAGTCGAGACCCACCTGGAGCTTCAAGACATGTCACAGCAAACCGTAGAACAACAGATCCAGGCCCTGGAAATGCGCCGCCGCCAGGCCATGGTCGAAGGCGATCTGGACTTCCTGGAAAGCCTCTATCCCCGCGACTTGACCTACAGCCACTCGGACGGCAAGAGCGACAGCAAGCGCAGTTACCTGCAAGGCATGCGCGAGGGCGTCTGGCGCTACCGGGGGTTTGCCAGCCGCGACGAGCAGATGCGCAGGGCCGGGGACTGTGTGGTCGTCACCGGGTTGATCGACATGGACGTGGTGATCCGTGGCGAGCCCATGCTGCTGAACTCGCGCTACATCAGCGTGTGGAAAGCCGGCAATAACGGCTGGCAAATGATGGCCTGGCAATCGACGCGTTACACGCCGCACCCCTGAACCCCGGTAAGTCCCTCAACAACCGGCAACTGGAACCCGGCCCTCGTGGTTGTCCGGGCAGGGCGTGCGTATGCCTGGAAACCGCGATGGCTGGAACTTTGACTTGATGGAAACCTGAACATGTACGTACAACAATTACAAAAAACGTATTGCAAGGCCCTTCTGATAACCGCAGGCGCGATAAGCCTGGCCTCAAGCCCGGTACAGGCCAAGGACTGGAGCGACACCTTTATCGGGTTTCGCTATGGCACCGACTTCACCGAACCCAGTGTCCGCGGCAAGGTGCAGAAGGAGATCTATCA
Source organism: Pseudomonas sp. ICMP 8385 (assembly GCF_002699915.1). Taxonomy (NCBI): domain Bacteria; kingdom Pseudomonadati; phylum Pseudomonadota; class Gammaproteobacteria; order Pseudomonadales; family Pseudomonadaceae; genus Pseudomonas; species Pseudomonas sp. ICMP 8385. Next base: position 28,372 of record NZ_LKBY01000120.1, read on the forward strand.
ACTGGGCCATGCCAGCGGCAATCAGGCGGGGTCCAATTTCTTTAACCTGGATGTGCTCAAGTCCGACAGCAACGACCCGAAGAAAGACAGCGACTCGGGCGCGACCGAGGCCTACCTGGTCTATCGCCATCAACTGTTCCTCAGCCAGGTGTTCGAGCGCTCGATGGCGTTCGGTCCGGTCAAGGAAGTGGCCCTGAGCAGCGGGGTTGAACTCAACTACAAAAACACCGAGTTTGCCACCCGTAAACGCATGCTGGTGGCCGGGCCGACGCTCAAGTTCGACGTGCCCGGTTACCTGGATATCAGTCTGCTGTATGCCATGGAGTGGAACCACTGCGGGCTGAATGCGTGCCACACCGAAAACATCCAGTTCGACCCGTACTACGTGTTGCACATGGTCTGGGGCATTCCGTTCCAGGTGGGCAGCGTGCCCCTCAAGTTCCAGGGCTTTGCCAGCTACAAGACTGCGAAGGGCAAGGATTACTTCAAGCAGGACACGGCCGAGGAGAGCCTGGTTCGCGCCTCATTGATGGTCGATGTCGGGCAACTGGCGTTTGCTCGCAAAAACACCCTGCTGATCGGCCCGGGCTATGAGTACTGGAAGCACAAGTACGGCGCGATCCATAAACCCGGCACCGACACCTATGCCCCCACTGTGCACCTTGAGTGGCATTTCTAAAGCCCCTGGGTGAGCCGCATCAGCGGCTCACCGCTGCAGCCGGCGTTTATTTCACCGCCGGTTGGCCCACCGGCACGCGCCGCTCCTCGCTCGTCAGCAGGCGGATCAGGGGCGAGGCGATAAAGGTACTGATAATGGCCATGATCACCAGCATGGTGAAGTACTCCTTGGGCAGCACGCCCAGGTCATAGCCCACGTTAAGCACCACCAGTTCCATCAGCGCCCGGGTGTTCATGCACACGCCGATCAACGCGCTGTTGCGCGGTGTCTCGCCCAGCCAGCGGCTGGCGCCATAGGCCCCGAAGAATTTACTGGCGAACGCCACCAGGCACACCAAAAAGCAATTGAGCAGCGCCGTGTCGCCATTGAGCGAGCCGATATCGGTGCGCAGCCCGGTGTAGGCAAAGAACACCGGCAGGAAAAACGCATTGACCAGGCCGCTGACCTTGGCATTCCACTGGGTGACAAAAGGCCGGTGGGTGTGCAGGGCGACGCCGATGATAAAACCGCCAATAATCGAAAACACGCCGATCAGGTTGGTGATCACCGCGCTGCCAAACAGCACGATCAGCATCAGGGAAATGCCCTGGGCCGACAGGGGTTTGCGCGCAAGGTCGCCGATGATCCAGCGCAGCACCAACGGCCGCACCACCCACAGCACCAGCACGATAAACAGTGCCAGGGCGAGGATCCTGCCGAGGGAGGCCCATACGCTGAAGTTGGAGGCGATGATCGAGGTCACGCCGCCGAGGATCAGCCAGCCGCACACATCATCGATGGCCGCCGCGCCAATCGTCAGGGTGGCTACGCGGGAGCGGGACAGCCCCAGCTCCATGAAGATCCGCCCGAGGATCGGCAGGGCGGTGATCGACAGCGCCGTGGCAAAAAACAGCTGGAAGGCCAGCAGCGGTGGCTTGTCGCCGGCGATCTGTTGCCAGAAATACTCGGCCACCAGGAAGCCACTGGCAAACGGCACCAGCAACCCGCCCAGGCTGATCGCGATGATCGAGCGTTTACGCCCCTTGAGGTGGGCGCCGAATTCAAATTCCAGGCCCACCTGGAACATCAACAGAATCAGGCCGACCTGGGCCGTGGCGACAAAGGCGGTGGAGGTTTGCGGCACAAAGATACTGCTGAGCAGTTCCGGGAAAAAATAGCCCAGCAGGCTTGGCCCCAGGACCAGCCCGGCGAGAATTTCCCCGGCCACCGGGGTTTGCCCCAGGCAGCGGGTGCTGAGCCAGGAGATCAGGCGGCTGGCGCTGAAAATCACGATCAGTTGGATCAGGAACAACAGGGTCAAATGCTCGGCCTGGGAACCCACGGCCGATTGCCCGCCCGCAGGCGCAGGAGGTTGTAGCGTGATAGCGCTGGTGTTGGTTTGCATGGGGGTGTCCTAGTACTTGAGGTGTCAGAGCGGGGGCTTGCGCCAGCCGCCGAATTCCATTTCCAGAAAGCGCGCGGCTTCCAGTAACAACGCGTCCTGTCCCAGCCCGGCCACCAGTTGCACGGCCACCGGGCAGCCCTGGTCGAGGCGCCCCATGGGCACGCAAAGGGCCGGGAAGCCGAGCACATTGAACAGCGCGCAATAGCCGATATCGAACGGGTGCTTCAGGGCGCTGCCATGGGCCGGCGCCACGCCCGGCGTGGCCGGCAGCACCAGAATGCTCTGGCCGTCGAACAGCCCGGCCAGGGCCTGCTGCATGTGATCGCGTTGCTTGAGGAAGCGCGAGAGCCCCGGGTTGCCCAGCCGATCACCGCCGCTGTCCATCAGGCTGGCGAGCAGCGGCCCCCGGGAAAACTGCGGCTTGCCGGCCAGGGCGGCATACAACGCCCGTGGATAATTGATCGGCTGCCCATCCCCGAGGTAGTCGGCCAGGTGCAGGTGAGTCTCGCACTTGAGCACGGCCAGCCAGATAAAAAACGCGTTGGCAAAGCCGCCGTCATTCCAGGCTTGCACGTCCACGCCCCGGTCTGCATAGCGCTGGCCGGTCTCGATCACCGCCGCTGTCACGGCAGGCGAGAGTGGTGTGCCCCACTTGAGTGGCGTTGGCACGCATACCAAGACACGCTTGAGCGCCGGCGCCCGGGCCGGCTGTTGGTAGCCTGAGTGGATATTGCGGTCGATCCCGTCGCTGCCGGCGATGATCTCCAGCACGGCGCCCAGGTCCTCGGCATGCCGGCACAAGGGGCCGGCCGCAAAGTGGCTGGCGACGGCTTGGGAGGCCGGCAGCGATACGCGCTGTTCGTCCAACGGCAGATGCCCGCTCAGCGGCACCAGCCCCCGCGACGGCTTCAAGCCAAAGATGCCATTGAACGCCGCCGGAATACGGATCGAACCACCGCCGTCGGTGCCCAGGGCAAAGGGCACGCAGCCACTGGCGACCATCACCGAATCACCGCCACTGCTGCCGCCGGCGGTGCGTGAGGCGTCGTAGGGGTTGAGTGTGCGGCCATACACCAGGTTGTCTGTCTCGGGCCACAGGGCCATTTCGGCCTGATTGCCCAGGGCCAGCGGAATGGCCCCGGCCGCCAGCAGCCGCGTGGCCACCGTGGCGGTGCTCAGCGCCCGGGTGTTGCTGCGCAGGCGCGACCCACAGGTCTTGGGCTGCCCCGCCAGGCCCAGGCCTTCCTTCATGGAAAACGGCACACCGTGCAGGCGTCCCAGGGGCCGGCCCTTGAGCACCGCCTCTTCGGCATGGCGCGCGGCGCGCCGGGCATCGTCGAACAGGTCGACCGCCATCGCGTTGCAGAGCGGCTGGACGACCTCCAGGCGCGCAATGCACTGCTCGATCAGCTCCACCGGGGAGATCTGCTTGTCACGGATCAACCGCGCCAGGTGGACGGCACTCAGGGCCAGCAGGTCTGTATGGACCTGCGCCATGCCGTTCATCCGCGACGTACCAGGTCGAGAAAGCCACCTTCCTTGCCAAACGGCGATTTAAGCAGCTCCGGCGACTCGCCATATTTGTAGAACAACGAAGGCCGCAGGCGCAGGACCGCCGCCCGTGCCAGGTCCTGCACGGCGCCACAGCCATGGCGCAGCAGCAACGTGAGGTGACGTGCCGACAGCGACCACTTGACCATCTTCATCAGCCGCACCCGCAGCAGGGCCGAGCGCAGGTAATAGTTGGAGGCGTAGATCGGTCGTGCGCGGTTTTCGGCCTTGTACAAGTCGAAGTTGATGGTGTGCGAGTAGAGGTTGGGCATCATCGTCGGGCTCAAGCCCGGGTTGGAGCGGCGGATCTCTTGCAACAGGCAGGCAAACGGCAGCGGCGACGGTTGCATCTCGCGGGTGTAGCGCGGCAGCAGGTCGGCAAACTGCTGGGCCTGGTGACCATCAAGAAAATCCCCGGTCATGTACATCGGCAGCACCACATGGAAGTACGCCATATTGGCGAACAGCAACGTCCAGCCCATCATGAACGGGTCGTCCATCACCTCGTACCACTTGCTCCAGGTGTCCTGCAGGGCCAGTTGCGCCTGGATATGCGACTCCAGGCAATTGACGTAGGCGGGTGTCAGGCTGCCATGGATGTCTTTCTCGATCATCGCCGCGACCTGCGGGATCTGCTGCGCCACATAGGCCAGCCCGGCGCTGTTGGCCGGGTCGAAGGTAAAGGCCGCGTCGCCCAGCAGGAACCAGCCTTCGGTCGAGTAGTATTGCCGCGCTTCGTACATGTAGTTGTGCATGGCCTGGGTATCGACCAACTGGCCCGACTCGATCAGCTCGGTGATCACCGGGTGGTCGGCCATGACCTTGTTTTTGAAGGCGTCCAGGGTGCTGATTTTCTCCTCGATCATGTCCGGCCGGTAGGTGATGCCGATGCTGATCATCTCGTTACCGTCATCGCTGCGCATCGGGATCATCCAGATCCAGTAGCCCTTGCCGTAGAAATGGTGGGTCACGTAGTACGGGTCGTAGCAGTGATGCTTGTCCTTGTGTGCCGTGATGCTGGACAAGATGCCGCGGTCGAAGTCCTTGAGCCGCAGCCAGAAGGTGCTGCGCTGGTAGGTCGCTTCTTTGTGCAGCTTGAGCTTCTTGGCCATGAAGCGATTGCGGCCGGTGGCGTCCACCACCCAGTCGGCGGTCAGTTGCTGTGGCTCATCGGCGGCGTTGCGCAGGGTCAGCAGATGGGTGGCGTGCTCGCCGGCATGGAGGTCGACGGCGGTGACGTCAGCCTCGATCATGTGCACCTGGTGATCGCCCACGATCTGGCGCAGGTCCTTGTCGAAACTGAAGCGGTTGAGGTTGTAGGCGGGCATGCGGATCACGCCGGGCGCCTCGTGGACCACGTAGTTGCGGCACTCGGGGTTGTTGCGCAGTTTCAGGTAATAGGTCAGGCCGTACTTGTGGTAGTGCTTTTCTTCCAGCAGGCGCCCCAGGCCCAGGCCCTTGAAGAAGTGGGTGGTCAACTCGACCGTGGACTCGCCGACAATCGGGCGCTTGCGGTCCGGGCGCCCGATCAGGATGACGTCGACACCCGGTAACCTTTTTTTGAAGTACAGCGCGGCCAGGTGACCGGCGACGCCGGCCCCCATGATTGCGATTCGTTTCATGTCGTCAGTCCCTGAACAAGTGGGTTCGCCGAAGGCAGGCGTGCCTTCGGCGAGAGTTGTCGGTTATGCGCCGCTGGCGGCGGCGATCAAATCCTGTGGTTCTACCCGTTGCGAGTAGTCCACGTTGACGAAGGCGGCGCGGATCAGCCCGTCCTGGCCGATCACAAAGGCGCTGGCCATGGGCAGGGTCAGGGCGTCGGAGCCGTTGAACTGCTTGAGGTCGGCGCCCAGTGAGCGGTAGACCTCATCCAGTTCGTCTTCGAGCTTGAACACGATGCCGTACTGGCGCGCCAGCTGGTTGTCGGCATCGCTGAGCAACAGGTACTTGATGCCGAGGGCTTCGCGGGTCTTGCGCGAGTACTCCGGGGTTTGCGCCGACACCGCCACCAGGGTGGCGCCCGAGGCCGCCAGGTCCGCGACCATCTGCTGGTAGGCCGTCAATGCCTGGCCGCAGAAGGGGCACCACAGGCCCCGGTAGAACACCAGCACCAACGGGCCTTTTTTCAGCAGTTGACTGAGGTCCACCGCCTGTTCGTCAGCATCCTTGAGCACCGCCAGGGGCGCCTTGTCGTTGGCCTTCAGGGCCTTGTCGCCCAGATGGCTGTCGAGCAGTGTCTGCAACGAGGCCTGGAACGTGTGCTGGATCTCGGCCGGCAACTGGGCCATCTGGTCCTTGACGGTTTGAAGCTTTTCCTTGAGCGACATGGGTGACTCCTGTTCACTTCTGTTGAGAAAGGCTGCGGGTAGCCCGGGTAAAAATCCTGGTGGCGGCCTTGCCGTTGGGTGGGTAGCGCTCGAACAAATCCAGCACCCAGTCCGGCCGGGTCTTGCTGGCGTCGTTGATCCAGTTGGCCACCGAGTCCTGGGCGTATTTGTCGCTTTCATCGAGCCTGGCAATCAGCAGGGGTTCGGCGATTTGCGGCTCGGCCTTGAGTCGGGCGATGTGTTCGCACCAGACCCCGCGCGGGCGCAGGATTTCAACGCAGAAACGGCGGATCAGCGGGTCTGCGCTACCGGCATGGCTGCACAGCAGCGCCAGGGCGGCCGTCAGGTCCTGGGCCAGCAGGGGGCGCAAGGCAATCCAGGCCCATTCACGCACGCCAAAGTGGCTGTCGGTGGCGAACTTGAACTGGCTCACCAGCGCGGTTTCCAGGGCGCTGTCGCGTTGACAGTAGGCATTGGCGAAGGCCGCCCAACTGCGCACGGTGTCCGAAGGATGCTCCAGCAGTCGCTGCCAGGTCTGCTCGCGCAGGGGCTGGGCGGCGGCTTCCAGCCATTGCCCCAGCGCGAGACCCAGGCCGGCGACTTTCTTCGAGATGCCCAGCGCCTGGCCGGCCTGGGCTGCGTTCAACAGGGCCTGGGCCAGGGACGGCTCCCACTGCGGGGCGATGGCCGTCGCCAGCGCCACCGGGTCGACTGCCAGGCACTCCGCCAGGTTGCGGGTGGCGAGGCGGCCCTGGTCAATCAGGTGTTTGCGTTCTTCACTCATCTCGATACCACCGATGCGGTCATGGGCTGCTCAGGCATTGGGCTGGCGATGCAGTAGCGCCCGGGTGAAAGCAGGTTGTCGGGATCCAATGCCGCCTTGAGCCGCGCCCCGAGCTGCCAGGCCGGCCCCTGGGCGTCGGTCAACAGGTGCATGAAGCGGGCGGGCACACGGTAGGGCAAGACGCCCAGCGCCTTGCCTTGGGCGAACAGCTGGCGATAGCACTCATGGGCCCGGTTCGAGGCCGGGGCATCCGTGCGATCGAACAGCAGGGGTACGGTGCAGTCGATGGCACGGCTTGACAGGCTGGTCAGCGTGACCGGGCACGGCAGTTGCTGCTGGCGGCAACGACGCTCCATGGCCCGCACAAAGTCGGCCACTGGCTGGGTCTTGAGCGGCAGGATCGGCGCGTACCAGATCAGCCCGCAGTTATCCCGCGCCGGGTCCAGGGGCGCGCCGGGCAGCGGCTTGGCGCCGGCGGTGTAGGCCAGCGGCAACGCCACTTCGCTGGGCTGGCCTTCCATCAGGGCGATGCCTTGCAGCATCTTGTCCAGGGTGCGCTGCCAGCGCCGGGACCAGCCGCCGGGCAGATACCCCAGCAGGCGGCGGGCGCTCGTCAATTGGCCACCGGTCTTGAACAGCGATTTACTGGCGAAGGCTTCAAGCTCAAGGCTGATCATGCGCTTGAGCGAGGCGTGCTGTGCCTTCTGGCAATAGATCGAGCCTACACCCATCCACGCGGGCAGCCCCAGGGCATCGGCGGCGGCCCGTTGCTGCGCCTCGTTCATGCCCACCACCTGGGTATCTTCGCTGGCCATGGTCAACAGCCGTGTGCGATTCATCAGGTTGATGCCGCCGATCTGCCCGGGGGCCAGGTCGAGCATGCGCTTGATGCCCGCCAGGGCCGCTTCCAGCCCTTGTTCCTCCTCCACCCAGAAGTAAAACGGCTGGATAACCTCGGGCTTGCGCACCAGGGCAATCGACATCTGCGTCACCACCCCCAGCCCGCTCTGGCTGAACAGACCGTCCAGGTACGGCCCCACCCCCCATTTGAAACAGGGCGCGCTGACCCCCAGGGACATCGGCGAGCGGTACAGCGTACCGTCAGCCAGCACCGCTTCGAGGCCGAGCACCGCCTGGAAGTGGTCGGTATGGGGGGTGATGCCAAAACCACGCTCCAGGGCATTGCCCAGCACGCTGCAGGTCGGGCCCGCGCCGGTGACCGGGGTCAAGAAGGCCAGGTTGTGCTCCTGCAGATAGCGGGCGAGGGCGCCCTGGGTCACCCCCGGTTCCAGGGTGACCACCGACAGCTCTTCATCGAACGACAGGATCCGGTCCATCCCCGACAGGTCCATCAGCACACAATGGGCGCCAGGGGTCGAGGCCGTGCCGTAGCCCCAGTTGTGCCCGGTGCTGATCGGCTGCACGGCAACCCCATAGCGCCGCGCAATGACCATGCACGCCGAGACGTGTTCGGTGCAGCGCGGTGCAATCACCACCCTGGCATACGCGGGGGAGCACATGGTGTCTTGCTGGAAACGTTCGAGGGTGGCCGGGTCGATGCGCACCCCCGCATCGCCGAGCACCTCACGCCATTGTTGCTGGGCGAGCATCAGGTTGGCGGGTTCAAAAGGCACTGGCCAGGCCTCCCAGGCGCAGGAACAGACGCAACTGGTTCACATCCGCCTGGCGGCTGGCGGGCAGGGCGTTGTAGCGGCGGCGGAATTCGGGCTTCATCACGTTCACGCAACGCCGCTTGGGGGTGCGGATGACCATCATCAACGGGCTGAACGCCGTGCTGTAGACCTTGGCACACGGCCCCAGGTAACTGGCCGCGAGGGTCTGGAATTCTTCCAGGGAGAATGCCGCCAGCAGGGAGTTGCGGTAGTCCAACAGGGTTTCCGCGTCGGCCCCGTCGCTGGCGCGCTCGACAAAATAGTCGACCGACTCGATGGTTTTCAGGCGCCCGAAATCATTCAGGTAAATCGCCCGGTCATTGCGCAGCACTCGCGAGATATTGCGAAAGGTCGCCTCCAGTTGGCCGAGGTTTTCCAGGTGGTGCAGGGCCATCGACGAGATCACCACATCCACGCTGCGGTCGGCGATCGTGGTGAGGCGGGTCATGTCGTCGGCCACCAGTTGCACGTTATCGATGCCTTGCAGGTGGCAGGCTTCACGGGCCACCTCCAGCATGCTCTGGGACAAGTCCATGCCAATGAATTCGGCCCGCGGGTTGAGCCGCGCGACTTGCAGCAACAGGGCCGCCGGGCCGCAGCCGATGTCCAGCACCACGTCGCCGGGTTTGATCAGCGCGCACATCTGCGCACAGTGATACAGGTGGGTGCCGGACAAGGCCTGGCCCTGGGCGGCGCTGTCGGCGTAGGACGCCACACTCTGCTGTTCTTCCATGACCAAGGCCGGTTCGGGTATACGCTCGAAGGGCTGCTTGATCGTTATTTCTCTGACTATCGCGCGCAGCAATCCGCTGTCCATACTGCTTCCTCCATGAAATGACGTTTGAGCTTGCTTACGCCAGGGCCAGCGCCCGCTGGACCCGTGGCGACAGGTTTCGGCCATGCACGCCACAGCGGGCCATATGGGTCAGCACTTCGTGCGTGTCCCAGGGCCGCAGCGCACCGGTGGCGGGCAGGCCAATATGGGCGTAGTCACGGCGGCAGAAAAAATCGAAGAAGTGCGTGCGCTGGCCCTCGATGGCAAACTCCAGGTCGGGGCGTTGATAAGCCCGCTGGAAAATCGCCGGCGCATTGCCCAGGTCCAAAGACAGGGGCAGCGACAAGGCATTGTTGAGCTTGGTGTAGGGTTGCACCCGGCCCATGGGGGAGAAGAACAACACGTTGCGATAAAACGCCCCGGCGCGTGGATGCACGGCGATCAGCAGCCGCTGCACCCCGCGAAAATGCATGGCCCAACGGAACATCGCGTTGTAGAGCATCAACGGCACCCCCTTGCCGCGATACCCGGCGGCCACGGCCAGGGTGCCGACCTCGGCCAGCCGGGCCCCGGCCAGGCGTTGCAACACCACCTCGTTGCCATGCACCTCTTCCAGGGGCAGGCCGAGCATGGAGTCTTCGATCAATGACACGGTGCCGACGATCTGCTGGTCCTTGATCGCGACGAAGGTGGTGGTGCCCGCCAGTAGATGAAACGCGGAAAAGCGCATACCGGCCCGGCACACCGTGGAGATACCGCGTCGCGCATAGCTGTCGTTGACCAGGCGCAAGGCCGCCTCCAGTTCAAACAGGCTTTGCACCGGGCGAAACTCAAAGCCTTCGATGGCCAGGGGGTGGCGGGCGATCCGCTGGATAAACAGGCGCCGATACAGCGCCGGGGGAATGTAGCGCTCCAGGGAGACCATGCTGTGGCGGATGACATCGACGCCACTGTGAATGCGTGGCTTCCTGCCGAAGTTGGTCATCACTCGTTGACTGTGCAGCATCAAACACCTCCTTGTGTGACTACCGCGATTGACGCAATTGAAGCCTGGGCCTAATGCCCATCCGGCAGTGGCTGGGACAGTGCATGACTGGCCGAAATGCAATAGATCGACTCGGACAACGCCTGGCGCTGCTCGGGGCTCAGCCCCTGGATAATGCCGCTGATCCAGTCGGTGTGTTCGACGAACACCTCATCGACCACGCGCCTACCGTCGGCAGTCAGGGTGATGATCAATTTGCGCCGGTCGGTGGGGTCGGTCTTGCGCTTGATAAACCCGTCGCCCTGCAGGCCATCGAGCAAGCCGGTCACCGTGCCGGTGGTAATCGACAAGCGCGTTGCCAGTTCCAGGGGCGAGAGCTTCCCGCCGGCGCTCTTGAGGGTGAGCATGATGACAAAGCGGCCCTCCGACAGGTTGTAGCGGGCCAGGCGGATGGCACACACGCGATTGATTGCGGCGGCCGCCGACAGCAGCTCGAAGCACAGCTTGACACTGTCCCTGACCTCGGCCGGCACCCCGTCAAGCTCGCGCAGCATGATGTGGTGTTTGTTCTCTAAAATATTCATAAGGCGCAGTTTATCTTGGTGCCTTACTAAGTCAACATTTTGTTTAATCCTTCCCGTTCATTGCTGCTGCGAGATCAAGGCGCGATCTGATCCAAGCCAGACCGTGACACACAATCCCCGTTTCTCCAGTGCATCGGTAAACGACAGTTGCACCCGCGCCCCGGTACGATCGGTGATGGCCTTGACGATGGACAAGCCCAGGCCGGAGCCGGCCTCATCGGTACCCAGGCTGCGATAAAAAGCGTCGAAGACCCGTGCGTGGTCTGTCTCTGGAATGCCGGGGCCCGAGTCCTTGACCTGCAGTTTGACCGTGCCTGAAAACGCCTCCACCGACAGGTCAATACGCCCGCCCTCGGGGGTGTAGCGAATCGCGTTATCCACCAGGTTCTTGACCAGCGTGAACAGGTCCATTTCGTTAAAGTGAACGCGCACATCCTCGGTACTCTCGACGCCGATATCGATCTGTTTGCGTTCAGCCAGTGGCACGAGGTCTTCCAGGACCTGTCGGTAGATGTCGAGTACTGAAATCTCTACCTGCGACCTTGCCACTGCCGACTGGGCCGCTGCCAGGCTCAGGAGTTGGTCAATCAGTTTGCGCGCGCGTTCGAGGCCTCGTGACAGTGCCAACAGGCGGTCCCTGGCCTGGGCCGACATTTCGGTGCCTGCCAGTCGTTCAGCTTGCAAGGACAAGGCGGTCATTGGCGAGCGCAGCTCATGGGCTGCGTCGGCTATAAAGCGGCGCTGGTTGTCCATGGACAGGGCCACCCGTGTCAGCAAGCGGTTAATGGCTACGACAAACGGGCGGATTTCGCTGGGCAGATGCTGTTTATCAATCGGGTGCAAAGCCTGTTCGGCACGTTGGTCGATTTCTGCGGAAAGGGTTGCGATTGGTCGAAATAGCTTGCGCACCAGGTCGCCTACCACCAGTGGCAACACTGGAAACAGGATCAGGAACGGCAACAAGCTGCGCCAGGCGCTTTCCCGCGCGTCTTTGTCACGGACATCGGACTCCTGGGCCACTGCAATCCGTTTGCCGCTGGCGGTGGTCCTGACCTGTACACGAAAGGCTTCGCCAGCAATCTCAACGGTAGACAGGCCATCGGCAAGGTTCGTTGGAAATGGCAAGGGCAATGACTCATCGGTGGTGCCAGGTGTGTCCTGGCCGTCGCCAAGGTATTGAATAACCAACCTGGATTCTTCGTCATCACCGTCCGGGGCTTGGCCTTGCGGGTATTGCAAGGTCATCTGCTGGCGATCGAACAGCATGGCTACTTGGCGCAGGGTGTCGTCCTGCTGTTCGCGGGCCTCCTGGAAGGCTGAGAAAAAAGCAAAAATACTCGCCACCAGGGCCACCAGCAAAATCGTAAATGACAGGGCCACGCAGAGGCGTAGTTGCACCGATTCACTCAAGCGTTTTTTGAAACCATCCATCCCATGCCCCTGACATTCTTGATCACATGACTGCCCAACTTGCGCCGCAAGGCGTGAATCAGGAACTCGATGGCGTTGCTTTCAACCTCGTTGCCCCAGCCATAGAGGCGGTCTTCGAGCTCGCTGCGCGAGAGGATCGCTCCCGGACGAATCAACAGGGCTTGCAACAAGGCGAACTCACGGCTGGAAAGGGCGACAGCACCATATTCGGCGGTCGTTGCCTCTTTGGATAGCAGGTCCAGCGACACCACGCCGTTGTCGAGCAAAGGCAGGGCGTTGCCGCCCTTACGGCGTAGCACGGCACGCATTCGGGCCAGTAGTTCGGCCATGTTGAACGGCTTGAGCAGGAAATCGTCGGCGCCCCCATCGAGACCCTGCAGGCGGTCCTCCAGGCTGTGGCGCGCGGTGATGATCAGCAAGGGGACTGGGTTGTTGCGCTCGCGAATGGCCGCCAGTACCTGCAAGCCGTCTTTACCGGGCAGGCCCAGGTCTAGCAGCACCAGGTCGTAATGATGGGTATCCAGGGCGGCAAGGCCGCTGACGCCATCCTTGACCCAATCGGTGGCATAGCTCGCATCGCTGAGCGCGCGCTGGATAGCATCGCCAATCATCGGGTCGTCTTCGACCAGCAGTATCCGCATGTCCCTCTCCAGAAAAACCGGCGCGGCAGAGAGCTGTCGCGCCTGTATTGAAGCACCTGTGGGGATATTTGTCCGCCCAGGGCTTGCATCAGCCTTTCATCGTGTCGAAGGTCTTGAGCAGGTCATCCATGGCGGCCTTGCAAGCGGCCTGTTGCGGGCTCTTGTCGCGCAGTGCCGAGAGCGCGCGGTCGATGGCCTTGTCCAGCACATGCCAGTCTGCCGCGGCGCGAGGCTTGATACCGGCTTCAGCGGAGTCCCAGGTGGACTCCAGGTCCTTGATCCGGATTTTTGCCCCCGGCAGATCGTTTTTGTCGACCAGGCTGGCGACATCAGTGGCAATGCGATGGAACGTGGACAGGTCGCCGAGGTTCGAGGCCGTCCTGATCGGGCTGCTTGCCGAGCCCAATGTGACATTTTTCAAGGGTTCATCGGCGGGTTTCGAGCAGCCCGCAGCGATGCCCAGCAAAAAGATCGAAGAAACGAGGGCGACGCGGCGAATAAGGGTGCGAATCTGGCGCATGGTGATTTCCTTGGTGGGCTATTGAGTGAGCGTTCTGCGATTACCGACGTTCACTTGCGCGACGGTAACCAGCAAGACAATGACGCAGAGGAAGATCGCACTGGTCCAGCTGGCGCCCATGCCAAGGCCTCCGTAGGTCTTGGACTGAGTCAGTAGGTCACCGAGCGAGGCGCCGAATGGGCGGGTCAGGATGTAAGTGATCCAGAAAGTCAGCACCACATTGCCACCCAGGCGCCAGGCGAGCAGGGTCGCGGTGATCATCAGCGCGAAAATTCCCGCGCCAAGAGTGAAGCCCAGGCCCAGCGCTTCGGTGGCCAGGTCTCCGGCGGCGGTACCCAGGGCGAACGTACACAATACCGTCGCCCAATAAAACAGCTCGCGCCGCGGGGTAACGATGTCGCGGATCGAGAGGTTGTGTTCGAGCCGGAACCAGACCAGAAAATTGATCGCCAGTAAAACCGAGAAGAGAGCGGTGCTGGTGTACAGGCTTACGTCCAGGTTATCGGTGAGGATATCGGTGATCTGCGTACCGACGATACTGACCAGCACCACGGTCAACCAATAGATCCAGGGGGTATAGGCCTTGGTACGCAGTTGGCAAAATAGGGCGATAGCCAGCAGGGCGGCCATACCGATGCTGGTCCAGCCGGCGCCAAACCCCGCATCGACGGCGAGATAATCCGCGCCGGTTTCGCCCACGGTGGTGGACAGGATCTTGATTGCCCAGAATGACAGCGTCACCTGGGGTACTTTGTTCAGCCAATGGGCTGCTGTGGCATTCATCCGGGTTACCTCTCCGTGACTGCGCGGGGTTGGCGCAAGGGAGAAGGTACGGCACGAAACTTAGCTGGGACTGAGGGCGCCTGCCAGCCTCAGGCCACCGGCTCAGGAGCGGGTGCTTCCGTGCGCGGGGTGCTCACCGACCGGCTGGCCAGCAGCCCCAGCTCGAACAGAATCCACATTGGCACCGCCAGCATGGTTTGCGAAAACACATCCGGCGGAGTCAGCAGCATGCCCACCACAAAGCAGCCGACGATCACATACGGGCGGCTGTTTTGCAGGGTCTGCACATCGGTGATGCCGGCCCAGATCACCAGGAAAGTCGCCACCGGGATTTCAAAGGCCAGGCCGAACGCCAGCAACAGCGCGAGGATGAAATCCAGGTACAAGGCGATATCGGTCATCATCGCCACGCCGTCCGGGGTCACGCTGGTAAAGAAGCCGAACATCATCGGGAACACCAGGAAAAACGCAAACGCCATGCCCGCGTAAAACAGCACCACGCTGGCGGCCAGCAGCCAGGCGGCGGTGCGGCGCTCCTGGCGGTACACGGCTGGCGCGATCATGCCCCAGGCCTGGTGCAGCAACAGCGGCATGCTGATGAACAGGGCGATCATCAGGGTCAGCTTGAGCGGTGCCAGGAACGGTGAGGTCACCCCGGTGGCGATCATGGTGGCGCCGCTGGGCAAGAAGTCGCGCAACGGTTGCGAGACGAAGCTGTAGAGCTTTTGGGCAAAGGGGAACAGCGCGCAAAACACCAGGACGATCGCCAGGACACAGCGCACCAGGCGCGAACGCAACCGGGTCAGGTGGCCGGTCACCGACAGGCGCGGGGCAGGCAGGGGCAGGTCGCTCATGGGGCAGGGTGTCCTGGGGAAGGGGGGGTGGCTGGCGGCGGAGCGTCCAGGCGGATGCCGTCGCGCAGTTGCTGCTCCAGTTGCCGCAAGGGTTGCTGGTCGATGCCCTTGAGCAAATGCTCGTTGTCCAGTTCCTGGGTGACCTGGGCCTTGAGCGTGTTCATCGCCCGCTTGGCCCGGCCCAGCCACAGCCCGGCATTGCGCGCGGCAATCGGCAGGCGCTCGGGGCCCAGCACCAGCAGGGCCACCAGGCCCACCAGCAGCAGTTCGCTAAAACCGATATCGAACATCAGCGTTGGCTGTCAGCAGGGCGCTGAGGTTCGGCGTGTACCTCAAGGCTGGTCTTGTCCGCCGCCTGGGCGCCGGGTTCGTTGCCCATGGAGGAGCGAAAGCCCTTGATGGCCTCGCCCACATCGCTGCCCAGGCCCTTGAGGCGCCGGGTGCCGAACAGCATGACCACGATCAGCAGCACGATGACCAGTTGCCAAATCCCTATACCACCCATAACGCCACTCCAAGCCATTGATTTGAAATATGAAGGCGCAGTTTGCCGAGGCTTTATGACGGCGCGGTGACGTTTTTGCGGGAATTGTGTGAGCCTGCCACCTGGTTGAAACATCCACTGTGTTGACTGTCGCCAGGATCGACATAAAAGGTGGCAGGGCAATGGACAGAAAACGGCAGCAGGGGGCGGCATTGTTGATGGTGCTGGTGGCCCTGGCGATGCTGGCGGGCGGCATGGCCTGGATGGTCGAGCAGGGGCGCCAGCAGGTCGACAGCGTGCGCCTGGTGCAACAGCGGGTGCAGGCGCGGGCCATCGAGCGGGCGGCGCTGGCCTTTACCGAACAGGCCCTGCAAGACCCGCTGTGGCGCGCCAGCCCGTTGTTCTGGCAGGCCATGCGTGGGCAGCCGTTGAGCTACGACTTCAAGGGGGGCAAGGCGAGCATTCAGATTCGCGATCTGCACACCTGCTTCAACGTCAACGCCCTGATTGGCCCCGAAGCCGAGCGAGCCCAGCGCCAGTTGGTGCATCTGCTGGGCGCCGACATGGCCGCCGAACGCCTGGCCCAGACCCTGGCCGACTGGCTCGACGCCGACCAACAGACCCGCCTGCAAGGTGCCGAAAGCAACGAATACCTGCGTCAATCACCACCACGCCTGGCGGCCAATCAACGCATGCGCGATATCAGCGAGCTGAACCTGCTGGCGCTGCCCGACCCGCTGCGGGCGTTGCGCTACCCGCAGTTATGCAGCCTGGACGAGACCGCTGGCTGGCGCCTGAATGCCAATGCGTTGAGCCTGGACATGCTACCGCTGCTGGATGCGTTGTATGAGGGTGAGGTGTCGCGTTCGCTGCTGACCCGGCTGGTCAGTGCGCGCCCGGCAGGGGGCTATCGCGATGCCGGCGAACTGCGCCAGGCTTTGGGGGCGGTGGATGACGCACTGTTCGAGCGCTTGAGCGAAGGTCTGCAGCTCAATGGTGACCACTTCCTGCTGCAACTGGATATCGACCTGGATGGCCAGCGGTTTCGCAGCCAGTACCGTGTCGAAGCCCAGGGGGTGGTGAAGTGGCATGCGCGGGTGCCGGCGCAGGGCATGCTGCTGCGCTCGCGGGAGCCGTTGCCGTTATAGAAAAAAACAGTGGGGCCGCGGGCTTGTGTGGGAGCGGGCTTGCCCTAATGCCAGTCAGTTAAGCCCTCCCGCTTTCTTTTTGGGGTATTTGACCGGCCTATGTGGGAGCGGGCTTGCCCTAATGCCAGTCAGTTAAGCCCTCCCGCTTTCTTTTTGGGGTATTTGACCGGCCTGGGCTTGACCACCCTGGGGTAACTTCGTTGACGCCTGGCAGGTAACATGAAGTGTTGAGCCTGAGTGCGCAGCTCTGCCAGCCGCTTAGGAATCG
>NZ_LKBY01000121.1:0-41205 GCF_002699915.1 Pseudomonas sp. ICMP 8385
CTCGGCGTCGGCGAAGGTCATCTGCTTCATCGGGAAACTCGGTGGGTGGGGTCGCGGTATTTTGCCAAATCAGAAAGTCTTTTTCAGAGTTTCCTTAGGTCGAGTGGTCGGATATCCCATTGGCAATGAGTGACAAATCAGTAGACATTTAACGCCATAAATCAGGAGAAATGCCCATGAGCAAAAAGATTGCAGTGATCCTTTCCGGCTGTGGCGTGTACGACGGCGCTGAAATCCATGAAAGCGTGATCACTTTATTGCGCCTGGACCAACGCGGCGCCGAGGTCCAGTGCTTTGCCCCGGATATTGCCCAGCTGCATGTGATCAACCACCTCACGGGTGCAGAAATGCCCGAGTCGCGCAATGTCCTGGTGGAGTCGGCACGCATCGCCCGGGGCGAAGTGAAGGACATTCGCCAGGCCCGCGAGGAAGATTTCGACGCACTGATCGTGCCCGGTGGTTTTGGCGCGGCGAAGAACCTGTCGAACTTTGCCCTTGAGGGCGCCGGCTGCAGCCTCAACCCGGATGTACTGGCGCTGGCCGAAGCCTTTGCCGAAGCGAGCAAGCCCGTGGGGCTGATCTGTATCTCGCCGGCACTGGCGGCGAAGATCTACGGCCCGGGCGTGGTCTGCACCATCGGCAACGACACCGACACGGCTGCGGCCCTGGACAAGATGGGCGCCACCCACCAGGCGTGCGCGGTCGACGAGATCGTCGAAGACAAGGCGCGCAAACTGGTGAGCACACCAGCCTATATGCTGGGCAAGAACATCAGCGAAGTGGCCTCCGGCATCAACAAGTTGGTGGACCGGGTGCTGGAACTGACCCACGAGCACGACTGAACGGGCGACACCGATCAAACATATGTGGCCTGTCTAGGGGTGGATTTGTGTGGGAGCCAGCTCCCACACAAGCCACACAGTTTGACCGCAAGTACCTTCAGGAAGCCGCCACCCGGCGCTTCTCGGCCAACCGGCTGCGGCTGTACAGCACCACAATCGCAATGATCGCCAGCGCCTGTGCACTCAACGAATACGCATCGGCATGAATGCCCAACCAGTCAAAATCAAAGAACGCCACCGGCCGGGTGCCGAAGATGCCGGCTTCCTGCAACGCCTTGACACCATGCCCGGCAAACACTACCGACAGCGCGCACAGCAGCGCCGCGTTGATTCCGAAGAACAGCGCCAGCGGCAGCTTCGCCGAGCCACGCAGGATGATCCACGCCAGGCCCACCAGCAGCACCAGCGCCGTGGCGCCACCGGCCAATACCGCGTTATGCCCGGCAGGGCCGGCCTGTAGCCACAGGGTTTCGTAGAACAGGATCACTTCAAACAGTTCGCGGTACACCGAGAAGAACGCCAGGACCGCAAACCCAAAACGCCCACCGCCGCCGACCAGGCTGCTCTTGATGTAGTCCTGCCAGGCGGCCGCGTGCCGGCGGTCGTGCATCCACACCCCCAGCCACAGCACCATCACGCTGGCAAACAGCGCCGTGCAGCCTTCCAGCAACTCGCGCTGGGCACCGCTGACGTCAATCACATAGGCCGCCAGGGCCCAGGTCGCCGCACCGGCCAGCAAGGCCAGGCCCCAACCGACGTTGACGCTGCGCACCGCCGACTGCTGGCCGGTGTTGCGCAGGAAGGCGAGGATCGCCGCCAGCACCAGGATCGCTTCCAGCCCTTCACGCAGCAGAATCAGCAAGCCCGAGATATAGCTCAACGACCAGCTCAGGCCGTCGCCGCCCAACAGGCCGGCCGCTTCAGTGAGCTTGCCCTTGGCCACGTCCAGGCGCTGCTGGACCTGTTCGATCGGCAATCCATCCTGCAACGACTGCCGATACGCCATCAGGGCCTTCTCGGTGTCCTTGCGCACGTTGGCATCGACGTTATCCAGGGAGCTCTCCACCAGCTCGAAACCTTCCAGGTACGCCGCTACCGACAGGTCGTAGGCCTGTTCGTGCTCGCCGCCGCGGAACGCCACCAGGCTTTTATCCAGGGTGGCGGCGGTGTACGCCAGCAACTGCGCCGGGCCACGCTGGACCTGCGGCGGCTGCGCGCGCTGGGCGCGGAACACCCGGACGGCGTCCGGCCCCTCGGCGGCCAGCACTTCTTCCGGGGTCTGGCGGGCCAGGTCGGCCAGGTTGAAGGATTTTTCGCTATTGGCTGCCGCCGGGTCAGCAGTGAAGCCGGCGATATAGGTCGCCAGGTCCCAGCGCTGACGGTCATCCAACTGGTCGGCGAACGACGGCATATCGGTGCCTTCGACGCCCAGTCCCAGGGTGTTGTAGATGCCATACAGGCTCAGGCGGTCCAGGCGCTGCGCATCGCGCAGGTTGGCCGGTGGCGGGGTCATGCCGACACCCGCCGGGCCATCGCCCGCCCCGGCGTCACCGTGGCATACCGAGCAGTGCTGGGCATACAGCGGCGCGCCGCGGGTCGGGTCGGGGGTAATGGCCGGTGCCTGGCTCACTTCATAGGCCGCCGCCAGTTGCGCCCCCAGTTGCCGCGCCTGGCGCGCTACCACGCCGCCATCCTGGTGGGTGGTGACGGCGGCCAATAACGCAGCGACGCCTTTGACCAGGCTTGCGCGCTCAGGCTTGTCCGGCAGTTGCGCCACCAGGCCCTGCAACACACCGAGGAATTCCACCTGCTCACGGTACTCGGACTCATCGACCACCTTGCCCGCCTCCACCGTCGGCGGATAGTCAGCGCCAATGTAGTCCAGTAAATGCAGGGCCTGGGGCGCACCGTCTGCAGTGGCCGCCAGCAGGTTGAAGCTGCACAACACCAACGCCGGCAACAACAGCCAGGCGAGAAAACGGGAAGGGGCAGTCATGAATGACTCTCAAATGGAAACAAGAAGTAACATATTGTCGAATGTTAATGGGTTTGACTCAAGATGTTAGTGATTGACGGCTGAAATCAGTGGCCTGCGTAGTGGCACAAACCTTAAAGAATGCAGCTGAAAAGCCATTGTTTTGCCAGTAACGAGGCCTATAATGCGCCGCCTTCGTTATCGCGAAACGGCATTTCGGCTCCTCTTTTTATGAGGAATATGTGGGAAAAGACTTTTCCTGCGCTTGGTTATTCGGCCCGACCAGCCCCTTCGGCCGATTACGCTCAGGGAAGCAGCACCTCAATGGCATCTCGCGTCTTTACCTCCCTTGCCCTCGCGGCGGTTACGCTGCTGTCGGGCTGCTCGATGTTCCGCAGCTACGACACTGAACTGCAAGCCACCAACCAGCAGTTGGCCAGCGGCAATGTGGATGCCGCGCTGACCCTGCTGGAGAAGAACAACAGCAGCGAAGACAAAGACCTTCTCTACTATTTTGAAAAAGGCGAGTTGCTGCGGGCCAAGGGCGACCTGGCCGGCAGCCAGGCGGCCTGGCACCGTGCGGACCTGGTGGTGTACACGTGGGAAGAGTCGGTCAAGTTCGATACCGAGCGCTACCTGGCGCAATTCGGCAGCTTCCTGGTCAATGACAAGGTGCGGCGCTACGAAGGCTATGACTACGAAAAAGTCATGCTCACCACCCAAATGGCGCTGAACCTGCTGGCGGTCAATGACTTCGACGGCGCACGCACCGAAATCAAGAAGACCCACGAACGCGAAGCTGTGATCGCCGAACTGCGGGACAAGGAATACCTCAAGCGCGAAAACGAAGCCGAGCGTCAGGGCGTCGCCACGCAGTTCAAAGACCTGCGCGGCTACCCGGTGGAAAGCCTCGACGCCCCGGACGTGGTGGGCCTGAAGAACAGCTACCAGAGTGCGTTCAGCCATTACCTGGCTGGCTTCGTCTACGAAGCCCTGGGCGAAAAGGACCTGGCCGCGCCGGGCTATCGCAAGGCCGCCGAATTGCGCCCCAACACACCGTTGCTGGAACAGGCCCTGCTCGATCTGGATGCCTCCCCCGTGGCGGCTGACGAAAGCGACGTGCTGATCGTGGTGCAGAGCGGCCTGGCGCCGGCCCGCGACTCGATCCGCCTGCCGCTGCCGATCCCGATCGACGGGCATTGGGTGATCACGCCGCTGTCGTTCCCGGTGATCAAGCCAGACACCTCGACGGCCACCTTTGCGCAGATCGGCGTCGATGGCCGCCAGCAAAACCTCACCGCCCTCAACAGCACCACCGCGATGTCGCGCCGCGCCCTGCGCGACGATATGCCGGGGATCATCCTGCGCACCACCGTGCGCGCCATCAGCCGCGGCGTGACACAAAAGAACCTGAACCAGACCAACCCGATGGCCGGCCTGGTGCTGGGCATCGCCTCCGCCGTCACCGAGGGCGCCGATACCCGCACCTGGCGCACCCTGCCGGACATGACCCAGGTCACGCGCCTGCGCCTCAAGCATGGCGAGCACCAGGTGAGCCTGCCCAATGCCCTGGGCGGCAGCCTGGTGACGGTCAAGGCCGAGCAACGCCATCAGGTGATCACTTTGCGGGTGGTCGGCAACCAGGTGTTCGCCAGCGGCGTAGCGGCCCGTGTGGTCGCGAGCAACCCGGCCCAGGCCGTCGCCAGCCTCAAACAACCTTAAGGAGCACGCTATGCGTCATTTTATCCTCGGCGCCCTGGCGCTGATCGTCCTCGCCGGGTGCGCCACGCCGCCGCCGACACCGGGCAGCGCCGCGAGCAAAGTCGTGGTGATGGGCACGTTCAAGGGCATCGCCGTCGGCGCCATTCGGGTGGCCCGCGAAAACGGCTTCCTGACCGCCAAGGTGCAACTGAGCAACATCACCAGCAGCAACCAGATGATGTATTACCGCTTCGCCTGGCTGGGCGCCGACGGCTTCCCGGTGGGCGACGAAGAACCCTGGAAAGTGCTGAACCTCTACGCCAACCAAGCCACCTTCCTGCCGGCCATCGCCAACCTGCCCCAGGCCGCCGACTTCCGTCTTGAAGTGAAAACGCCTTGAGCCAGCCCCCTATTCAGTTTTCGAGAGACATTCCCATGCTTGCACGCTTTTCGTTCCTCGCCGTGGTCGCCGTGTTGGCCAGCGGCTGCGCCAACACCTCGCCAGTCATCGGCGGCAAAAATATCAGCTACGGCGACACCAAGGCCGTGGAACTGGTGACCAACGAGTTCGGCTCCACCGACCTGCAGATGATCGCCGAAAGCATGACCCGCTCCCTGGCGCAGTCCGGCATCCTCCAGGGCCGCCCGGTGGTGCAGGTGTATGACGTGAAGAACAAGACCAGCGAGTACATCGATACCCGCGAGATCACCACCTCGATCAAGACCCAGCTGATGAAGACCGGCACCGCCCGTTTCGCCAGCGACAACACCGATATGCAAAGCCAGGTCGAGCAACTCAAGCTGCAAAACCAGAGCGGCCTGTACAAGAAGTCCACCGTCAGCAAGACCGGCAACATGATTGCCGCCAAGTACCGCCTGGAAGGCTCCATCAGTTCCATCGTCAAGCGCAGCGCCGACTACAAGGACGTGTTCTACAAGTTCAGCCTGCAACTGATCGACGTCGAAAGCGGCCTGGCCGAATGGATGGACGAAAAAGAAATCCGCAAGACCACGGAGCGCTAGGCCATGCGCCCATGGATCGGCATCATCGCCCTGCTGTGCAGCGCTGGCGCCTGGGCGGCGCCGAAAATCGCGGTCACGGACCTGGCCTACGAGGCGCGCGTGGAGGAATACATCCACGCCGTCGCGGCCAGCCATAACTTCCAGGCCAGCCCGTACAACGCCAGCGGCGCGTCCAGCTACGCCGAATTCGAGAGCCGCAACAGCTACATCGAACAGAGCGAGCTGCGTAAATTCAGCGGCGATATCAAGGGCGAAATCCTCAAGTCGCGCCAGTTCCAGCTGGTCCAGGGCACGCCCTACACCCGCGAGGCCAAGGGCGACGTGTACGACGTGATCAAGCGGATCAAGGCCGGCCACTTCAAGGGCGCCGACTATGTGCTGTTTGGCACCTTGTCGGATATCGACTTCACCCAGGACATCAACGCCCTGGATCGCACCAACAGCTATTCGGCGGTGCTGGGGCTGGCGGTCGTGGCGGATTTCAGCCTGATCAACACCCGCACCTACGAGATCACCTCGGCGTTTACCGCCATGGGTGAAGGCCAGGACACCAAGCTGGTGAGCAGCCGCGACGTACGCGTGAGCCTGAGCCGGCCACGGGTGGTGAAGGACGTGTCAAAAACCTTGGGGGAGGATGTGGCGCGCCAGTTGCAGGAGCAACTGGGCGGCGGCTACCAGGAGCCTGGGCAGCCGGCATTGCGCAACAACCTGCCAAGGGATGAGGCGCCGAAGATCCTGCACTGAGCCTCGGTGGCTCGGCTAGCACACATCAATGTGGGAGCTGGCTTGCTTGCGATCGCATCACCGCGGTGTATCAGTGACACCGCGGCGCTTGCATCGCAGGCAAGCCAGCTCCCACAGTTTTGATTCGGTTTCTTCAGGTAAATCGCCGTCAGGCCGTGGCGCGATGCAGGCTGGCGAGGAAACCCGCAGCGCCCACGAACAACCCGGCAAACGTACGGTTCATGCGCTTCTGCTGCTTGGGTGTGCGCAACAGGCGCAACACTTTCGCCGCCAGCCCGGTGTAGCCGGCCATCACGATCATATCCACGCCAATCATGGTCGCACCGAGGATCAGGTACTGGATCAGCAGCGGCGCCTGTGGGTTCACGAACTGTGGCAGCACCGCCAGCATAAAGACCAGGGCCTTGGGGTTGCTGGCATTGACCAGAAAGCCACGGAACATCATCGCCATCGGCTTGCCGATCGGGCGCACCGGCGCGTCATCGCTCATGTCCATGGGCAGGGCGCGCCATTGCTTGATGGCCAGGTACACCAGGTACGCCACGCCAAACCATTTGATCGCATAGAACGCGGTTGAAGACGTCGCCAGAATGGCGCCCAGGCCGCCCGCTACCACGGCAATCTGCATCGCCAGGCCCAGTTGCAGGCCAATAGCGTTCCAGTAACCGCGCAGGAAACCATATTGCAGGCCGCTGGACATGGAGGCGATGGCGCCCGCGCCGGGGGAGAGACTGATGATCCAGCTGGCCAGGAAGAAGGCCAGCCATGTGTCGAGCGCCATTACACACCTCGTAGCAAATTCGTTGTGAGCACTAAGCTAACGCCAAGGGCCGAGGGCTGGCTAGAGATTTTTCAGGGCAAGGGGCTGATATCGCTACCGCGCCAGCGGCGTACCGAGCGCTGGAAGAACAGGCTGTTGGGCACTTGCACCACGGCACTGTCGGTGCCCGCTTCGGGCACTTCGATCAGCGTGGTGTACAGCAAGTTGATCGCGATCACCCGGCCCTTGACGCCAGGTTTGTCGACGGTGTCCACCAGCTCGACCACATCGCCCAGACGAAACGGCCCGACGGTGAAGATCAGGATCGCGCACAGCAGGTTGGACAGCACCGACCACATGGCAAAGAACGCCACCGCCGCCACCGCCACAAAGCCCGACAGCGCGGTCCACAGCACAATGGCCGACACCCCCAGGCGCTCGAGGACAAAGATCAGCGCACTGCCCATGATCAGCCAGCGCAGGCCGCCGCGCAGGGGCATCAGCAGTTGCGGCGGGAACGGGTAGCGCTCGCCCAGGCGCGTCAGGCCCTTGGCGACGAAGCGCTGCGCCAGGTAACCGGCCAGCAGGATCAGCAGGATTTGCACGCCCATCCATACCGGTTCGATCCATTGCGCCGGCAGCGGCAG
This sequence comes from Pseudomonas sp. ICMP 8385, assembly GCF_002699915.1. NCBI lineage: Bacteria > Pseudomonadati > Pseudomonadota > Gammaproteobacteria > Pseudomonadales > Pseudomonadaceae > Pseudomonas > Pseudomonas sp. ICMP 8385. The sequence continues at coordinate 7,693 of NZ_LKBY01000121.1, forward strand.
TTCCAGGGCTTCCATCAGGACAACGCCTCCAGCTCCGCTTGCAGGCCTTCGAGCAGTTCGAGGGCTTCCATCCAGGTTTCCTCCAATTGCCCTTCGCGCACCTTGAGTTTGGCCTGTTCGGCCAGCAAGTCGCGCAGTTCATCCTTGCGGGCCGCTTCGTATACCGCACTGTCGCCGAGGCTGGCCTCGATCTTGGCCAGGCGCTCGTGCACCTTGCCCAGTTCGGCTTCGAGCTTGTCGGCTTCGCGCTTGTGCGGCGCCAACTGCTGACGCAGGGCCGCGGCGGCCTGGCGCTGGGCTTTCTTGTCGGTCTTGTCCGGGTTGACCGGGGTGTTGCTGACCGGCGCGTTACGCAGACGATAGTCGGTCAACCAACGGGCGTAGTCGTCCAGGTCACCGTCAAACTCTTCGACCTTGCCATCGGCCACCAGCAGGAAATTGTCAGTGGTGCTCTTGAGCAAGTGACGGTCGTGAGACACCACCAGCACTGCGCCACTGAATTCCTGCAGGGCCATGGTCAGCGCCAGGCGCATTTCCAGGTCCAGGTGGTTGGTCGGTTCGTCGAGCAGCAGCAGGTTGGGCCGGTCCCAGGCGATCAGGGCCAGGGCCAGGCGGGCTTTTTCGCCGCCGGAGAAGTTCAGCACCGGCTCATCGATGCGCGCGCCACGGAAGTCGAAACCACCGAGGAAGTCGCGCAGGGTCTGTTCGCGCTCGGTCGGCGCCAGGCGTTGCAAGTGCAACAGCGGGCTGGCCTTGGCATCCAGGGAGTCCAACTGATGCTGGGCGAAATAGCCCACCACCAGGTTCTCGCCACGGGTCAGGCGGCCGGCCAGGGGTTGCAGCTCGCCCGACAGGTTCTTGATCAGCGTCGACTTACCCGCGCCGTTGGGGCCGAGCAAACCGATGCGCGCGCCCGGCGTGAGTTGCAGCTTGACCTTCTCCAGGATGGTTTTGTCGCCATACCCCAGGCGGGCATCCGAGAGGTCGAGCAAGGGGCTGGAGATTTTCAGCGATTCGCGGAACACAAAGTCGAACGGCGAATCGACGTGGGCCGCCGACAGTTCTTCCATGCGCTCCAGGGCCTTGATCCGGCTCTGGGCCTGGCGGGCCTTGGTGGCCTGGGCCTTGAACCGGGCGATGTAGCTTTCCATGTGCGCGCGCTGCGCCTGTTGCTTCTCGAAGGCCTGTTGCTGCTGGGCCAGGCGTTCGGCACGGGCCCGCTCGAACGCGGTGTAGCCGCCGCGATAGAGGGTGATTTTCTTCTGTTCGACATGGGCGATGTTATCGACCACGGCGTCGAGGAAATCCCGGTCGTGGGAAATCAGCAACAAGGTGCCTTGGTAACTCTTGAGGAAATCCTCCAGCCACAGGATCGCATCGAGGTCCAAGTGGTTGGTCGGCTCATCGAGCAGCAACAGGTCCGACGGGCACATCAGGGCCTGGGCCAGGTTCAGGCGCATGCGCCAGCCCCCGGAGAAGTCGGCGACCGGGCGGTCCATCTGTTCGTTGGTGAACCCAAGGCCGGCGAGCATCTTGCGCGCACGGGCGTCGGCGGTGTAGCCGTCGGCACTGTCGAGTTCCGAGTGCAGGCGGGCCTGGGCGGCACCGTCCTGGGCTTTCTCGGCCTCGGCCAGGTCGTGTTGCACCTGGCGCAGGCGCAGGTCGCCATCGAGCACGTAGTCGATCGCGATGCGGTCCAGGGTGTCGATCTCCTGGCGCATATGGGCGATACGCCAGTCGGCCGGCAGCAGGCAGTCCCCGGAATCCGGGGTCAGCTCACCGAGCAACAGGGCGAACAACGTGGATTTACCGGCGCCATTGGCACCGATCAGGCCGGCTTTGTGACCGGCGTGCAGGGTCAGCTCGGCGTCCTCAAGAAGACGTTGCGGGCCACGCTGTAATGTTAGGCTTTGAAGTCGGATCATAATGGCGGCGGAGTCTACCAGCTTCGTTGGCCGCTGGCTTGGGTGTGAACATGTGCGCTGACCTGTGGAGCTTTGCCCTCTCGACCTACGCCCGTGCGGGTGCTGAAGATGCCTGCCTGCGCTTGCAGGAGCAAGGGGCGGATGTGTGTCTGTTGTTGTGCGGGTTGTGGCTGGAACAGCGCGGGGTCGCCCCTGAACCTAGACGCCTGCAAGTGCTGCGGGCAATCGCCGGGCCTTGGCAGGCAGATGTTGTGGAGCCCTTGCGCAGGCTGCGCAAGCAATGGCGCACCTTGGCGCAGCAGGATGTGGCGCTGGGAGCGTTGCGTGAGCGGGTCAAGGCCCTGGAGCTGGAAGCCGAACGGCAGCTGCTGTTACGTCTGGAGACGCTGGCACAGGCTTGGCCAACGGGGGAGCGCGCCACGAATCAGACATGGCTTGAAGGACTGGCGACCGAAGCCGCCAACCTCGACCACGACGCGCTGCATCAGCTGCGCGCCGCGGCCACCGGCACTTAGGAAGCGCTGGTTGGGGTGGTGCCTGATGCTGCCGGGGCAGGCGTGCTGCTGGCCGGTGCGGTGGTAGCGGCTGGCGCTGCCGGTGCGGCAGGGGTCGCTGGCTTGACAGCTGCTGGAGCTGGCGCTGGTTTGGCGGCTGGCTTTGCAGCAGCGGGTTTGGCGGCTGGCTTTGCAGCAGCGGGTTTGGCAGCCGGCTTTGCAGCAGTTGGTTTGGCAACTGGCTTGGCGGCCGGCTTTGCAGCAGCTGGTTTGGCAACTGGCTTGGCGGCCGGCTTTGCAGCAGCTGGTTTGGCAACTGGCTTGGCGGCCGGCTTTGCAGCAGCTGGTTTGGCAGCGGGCTTGGCGGCTGGTTTTGCAGCAGTAGCTTTAGCAGCTGGCTTGGCGGCTGGTTTTGCAGCAGTAACTTTAGCCACTGGTTTGGCGGCCGGTTTTGCAGCAGCAGCTTTAGCAGCTGGCTTGGCGGCTGGTTTTGCAGCAGCGGTTTTAGCAGCTGGCTTGGTAGCTGGTTTTGCAGCAGCCGTTTTGGCAACTGGCTTGGCAGCTGGTTTTGCAGCAGCAGCTTTAGCAACTGGCTTGGCAGCTGGTTTTGCAGCAGCGGTTTTAGCAGCTGGCTTGGCAGCTGGTTTTGCAGCAGCCGTTTTGGCAACTGGCTTGGCGGCTGGTTTTGCAGCAGCGGTTTTGGCAACTGGCTTGGCGGCCGGTTTTGCAGCAGCAGCTTTAGCAACTGGCTTGGCGGCCGGTTTCGCCGGCGCTTTTTTAGCGGCAGGCTTGGCTGCAACTTTGGCGGGTGCCTTGGCAGCAACGGCCTTGGCTGGTGTACGAGCGCTCAATACTTTGGCCACCGCTTCTTTCACCCGACCAACACCCTGTGCCAGTTTCAGGCTCTCTTGGGCATCGCGCTTGAGTTGAAGGATGTAGGTGCGGGTTTCGGATTGACGATCCTTGAGGGCATCGAGCAAGTCCTCAAGTTCTTTGACGGCGCCCTTGGCTTTGGTCTGCGCCTTGGCTTTGCCGGCAGTCGCGGCGTCTTGCAGTTTGATGCGGGATTTATGCAGTTTTTCTTGCGCCTTGCCCCGTTGTTTTTCCAGCTTGGCGAGCAGTTTCTCTGCATCAGCCAAGGCTTGGGAGCAAGCACTTTCCAAATGTTCGAGCAGGCTGCCCGAGAGTTGTTGGAGCAAGTGCAATGGGGTATTAACAGGCTTCTGTTTGGCCGACATGGTTTACCTCCTGGCTGACGTGGGTGCGGCTCATACTAGCCCTCTGCTCTTACCGCCGCTAGGGCATGTTGACAGTATCGAATGCGTTGCGTTGCACCGCACAAAAATTCTTATTGATATAACGAAAAACCACTGCGTTTTTTACCCCACCACGCTGGCATAATTCACCGCACTTTCGGCTGGAGAATACCCATGTCGCGTTACCTTTTTTTCATCCTGGGCTTATCGTTTTCAGTGGCCAACGCAAGTGAGCCGACGACGTCCAAAGACAGCCATGACCTGGCCTACAGCCTGGGTGCCAGCCTGGGTGAACGCCTGCGCCAGGAAGTCCCCGACCTGCAGATCCAGGCCTTGCTCGAAGGTCTCAAGCAAGCCTATCAAGGCAAGCCCCTGGCCCTGGACGACGCACGCATCGCACAGCTTCTTGCCCAACACGAAGCGCAGGCCAGCACCGGGCCCCAAGTGCCGCAAAGCGAACAGGCTCTTGCCGCCGAACAACAATTTATGACCACGGAAAAAGCCAAACCCGGCGTGCGCGAATTGGCAGACGGTATCTTGCTCACAGAGTTGGCTCCCGGCCGCGGGGAAAAACCAGGCGCCTACGATCGGGTTCAAGTGAAGTACGTGGGGCGATTGCCCGATGGGACGATTTTCGACCAGAGTGCACAGCCCCAGTGGTTCCGCCTGGACAGTGTGATCAGCGGCTGGCAAAGCGCGTTGCAGCAGATGCCGGTGGGCGCGAAGTGGCGCTTGGTGATTCCATCGGCACAGGCCTATGGCGCAGACGGTGCAGGTGAACTGATCGCGCCTTACACTCCGCTGGTTTTCGAGATTGAATTGCTCGCAACCGACGTCTGACCCCAACGAAAAACGGTGCGCCATGCGCACCGTTTTTTTGTCTTGCCGCTAAGAATCAAGCCTGGGTTGCAGGCTCTTCCTTATGGGCGTTGTGCAGCACTTCGATCAGGCAGTCTTCCAGCTCGAAACGCTCATGGAGCAGGCCGCCCAGCTCTTTGAATTTTGCGGCCACACACTCGCCCTTGTCGCAAAGGTCGTTAAAGGCCAGGAGTTTTTCGGTGATGTCTTTGATTCGTGGATAAAGCGTCTTGGCCAAGTCCAGGCCGCGCTGGTCGTCGAAGGCCTCGGCCTCCTTGGTCAATTGTTCATAGATACCGAAGTGCCCTGCCGAGACGTAATCCACCAAGACACCACAGAAGTCCTGCAAAGGCTCACGGTTCTCAGCCAGCGCTTCGGGTTTCTCGCCCAGAGCATCAAAGGCTTGAACCAATTCGTGACGCGCCTTCAACCAGCTGTCGATCAGCTTATGCACACCACCCCAGCGTTCCTGAGCATTCTGACAACGTTCCAACATGATGATCTCTTCCCTTATGGGCGGTGCCGCTTTTGCCCGCGCAACACGTCGAGGATAAGGCGGCAACCGGGCAACGCCGCATCGAACAAATTGTTTCAATAACGCGTGCGGGCCAGATTATGCCCGCGTGACTGTGGCTTCAAGGTACGCAGACCAGAAAGTTCATACAAGTGTTTAATCCCATCCTACGGGCCAACACCGCTAATCAGTGCTTCACGAAGCGCAAACCCTGACCGGACAACACGCGCGAAAACTGGGTTGCCCCCAGGATAAGCATGGCCACGAAGAACAGCAGGCTCCACTCCGGGATGCTCAAGTCGAACAACGTCCAGTTGATTTCCACACAGTCGACCGTGCCCTTGAATGCCAATTGCAGGGCTTGCCCCAACGACAGGTTTTCGATCATGTATTCCAGGCTTGGCCAACAGTGGGGCATCTGGTCAGGCGGGATGTTCTGCAACAGCACCTGGCGCACCGCTGTCACTGCGCCGAGCAACGCACACCCCATACTCGCCGCCCAGTACAGGTAAATACCTGCGCGCCTGGGGCCATGGAGTGTCGCGATCAGGTTGACCAGGGTGAACAGCGCCAGCAGGCTGCGCTGGATCAGGCACAGGAAACAAGGTCGCAGAAGAGCCCCGTATTCCAGATAAAAAGACGCGCCCAACGTCAATGCACCGGCCATGAACGCCAGGAAGAACAAGGAGCGTGAAGGGGCCAAAGACATTGTTTATCCGCAACACAAGAGATAGGTCGTTACGGTAGAGGAAAGACCTTACCCCTTTCAATACGCGTTGGAGCAGACGCTTCCGTGAGATCGCAGGGATATTCCGTCAATAGGTAGGTAACTTTACGTGGCCCCCTGTGGGAAACCACTTCAAGCCCCTGAAATCCGCAAAACCGAGAGGTTTTGAAGGGTTGGTCTGAACCAACCCTTCAAGGCTTCCTACGCTAGACCCGGGCAGGCACCGGCAGCGGCGAAGCCAGCAGACGGCTGTCCAACAGACCCAGGCCCTCCTGGAACAACTGGTTACTGCGCTCGGTGTCACCCAACTGCGCCAGCAGCCGCGCCAACTCGGCACAGGCCTCAGGGTTGCGCTGCACTTGCAGGCTGCTTTCCAGATAGTCCCGCGCCTTGCCCCACAAACTGTTTTGCAGGCACAGCCGGCCCAATGTCAGTAACAGGCTGGCATCCCCCGGATGGTCCTTGAGCCAACCTTCGGCGAATTTCAGCTGGCGTGCCGGATCGCCACCACGCAACAGGCCATACAACCGGATCAGGTGACTGTCGTAACCGCGCTTGAGCGCAACACGCAATGCCTCTTCGGCCTTGGCATCGGCACCCAACTGGCGCAACTGCTCGGCATAGGCCAGCACCAGCTGAGGCTCCTGGCGCTGGGCCGAGGTCAGTTGCTGCCAGGCCCGTTCAAGGGATTGCAGGCCGGCTTCACCGTGCTCTTCGCGCTGGACCGCCAGGCTCAGGTTTTCACCCCAGGCCCGGCGCTCCAGATCTGCCAGCTCGGTAGCCGGCAGCACCTTGTCCTTGCGCAATTGCGGCAATAGGCGGATCACCGAGGACCAGTCACCGCGCTGCTGGTGCAAACGCTGAAGCTGGCGCAGGACCTGGGCGTTGTGCGGGTGGCGTTCATGCATGGCCTGCAGCGTCACAAGGGCCGCTTCCGTGTCACCACGGTCCATCTGCAGCTGTGCGTGGCTCAAGGCGATGGCCAGCTCGGCCTGGGGCTGACGCTCCAGGGCCCGCTCCAGCAGGCTGTCGGACTCTTCATAACGCCCCTGCTCGTTGGCCGCCCGCGCCGCGCCGAGGTAATACAGCAATGGCTGGCGCTCGGCTTCCGCCGCACGGTGCAGGTGCCGCTCGGCACTGGCCCAGCGGCCTTCCGCCAGGTCCATCTGCCCCTGCTCGATCGCCACCTGCACCCGGCGGCTGCGATTGCGCCGTGACCAGGGATTGACCACGCCACCGGAGGTGGTCACCAGGCCCAGCAGCACCCGCAACAGATAGATCGCCAGGCCGACGACAAACACGGCCACCAGGGTCGACCATAGGCCGGACTCGTAATGCAGCACATGGGGATAACTGATCAGCACATAGCCGGTGTGTTTCGAGATGCCCACCGCCAGCGCCAGGGCGAGAGCAATCGCCAGCACCAGGATCACATAGAAACGCTTCATCGGCTTTACTCCTGGGTCGCCGGCTTACCGGCGGAAGCCTTGGCTTCATCGGCAGACAGATGGCGGCGTTCAAGGTAAGCCTGCACCGCAGACAAGCTCGCGGCGAGGTCCGGGGTCACCACCGAGACGGCCTTGGGCTCAAGCTCGGCGATACGCGCCAGCATGGCCTGGCTTTGCGGGTTGTCCTGGTTGAAATTGTCTTGCAAGACGCTGCGCGCCTCGCCCAACGCACGGGCGTACACCGCCGGCTCGCCATTGAGGGCGGCCCATTGCGCCTGCTCCAGCGCCAGGCTCAGGGCCAGGCGCACCTGGTTCAGGCCTTGACCTGCCAGCAGTGGGCGGATGTTGTCATCGGGGTTGAAGTCGATACGGAAGTAGCGGGAAATCTGCTCCCACCATTGGCTCCAGCGGCTATCGGTGTCGGTAGTCGGCCGGCCCTGCGGGCTCTCTTGCAGCTGATATTCCGGGGACACGGCGGCCAGTTGCACCACCTGGTCACGCAGCGCCGCCAGTTGCAGGTACAGCCCGGTGCGGTCGGGTTGCTCAACGCTGCGCAAGGCCGCCAGGCTCTTGGCCAACTGCTCGCGGGCGGCGTAGGAGCCGGGATCGCTCTGCTCACGCAGGATCTCATCGGCGCCCTGCACCAGCGCCTGGGCACTGTTGATATCCTGCAAGGCCGACAGGCGCAGGCTGGCCAGGCGCAGCAGGTGCTCGGCCTCGGCCAGGCGCCAGTCCTTGCGGCTGGCACCCAGCACGGTTTCCAATCGCTGGTTCAGGCGTTGCTGGTCGCCCTGCAACTGCGCCACCAACCGGCGGCGTTCTTCCAGTTCATCAGCGCCCGGCAATTGCGCCAGGCGCGCGGCCAACTGCTGTTGAGCCTGCGCGATGCCCTGGGATTGTTCGTCCAGGGTGCGCACCTGCCCCAGCTGTTGCTGGCTGCTCGCTTGCAGGGCCCGGACCTGCCAGAGCCCCCAGCCGCCGGCCGCAACACCGGCGGCACCCAGCAGCAAAGCAAAGACCGCCAGGCCGTTGCCACGGCGAGGCGTAGTGACCGGGGTCTCAACGGGCGCATCAAGCGCGGGCTGAGCTTCATCTTTAGGCAAGGCTGTTTCGCTCACGTGTCCATCCTTTGCGTTATTAGAGAGTGGGAACGGGCTGGCTCCGTAACGCCACTAGCAAAGCCGCGGCACTGGCACCGCGGCAATCCACAACTTTTTCCGCGCCCGCCGCCCGGGCCATTTCGGCGACTCGCGGGCTGGGCACGAACAACGGCAACTGTGCCACGCGTGGCCACTGGGCGCCGGCGAGGCCTTGCAGATGCAAAAAACCCTGCCCACTGCTGACCACCAGGCCGTTCAAGCGTTCCACTGCAATGCGCTGGGCGAGCACATCCGGGTCGTAGGCCGGCAGAAACCGACGATACAACTCCAGGTAATCGACACTAGCACCTTGGCCGCGTAAACGCTCAGCCAGCAGCTCTCGCCCACCCTGCCCACGCAGGATCAAGACCCGGGCATCGTCAACGGCGATAGCCTCGCGCAACCGGGGCAATTCAAGCAAGGCCTCGCTGTCATCCCCAAGCTCGGGGTAACTCACGTTAAGGCCACGCTCGGCCAGGACCTGGGCCGTGGCCGCACCGACGCTGAACCACGGCAAGCCCGGCACCGCTGGCGCGTGCTGATCGAGCAATTGCAGCGCCAGGCGCGCGGCCGGCTTGCTCACCACGATCACCGCACAATAGCGATCCAGGCCCTGGAATACCGCCTGGTGTTCGCTCGTGACGGGCAAGGGTTGGGTTTCCAGCAACGGCAGGCTGCTACTGAAGATACCCGCGTCGGACAACGAGGCCGCCAGGGCTGCCGATTCCTCGGCAGGCCGCGTCAGCAGCACACGCCAGCCGGTCACTGCGGACCGGCCTCGCCATAGACTTTCTGCAGAATGGCGCCGGCGCCTTTGGCCAGGAGTTCTTCAGCGACCTGCACGCCCAGGCTCGCAGCCTCGGCCTGTGGCCCGCGGATTTGCGCAGTAAGCAGCAAACCACCGTCGGGGTCGCCCACCAGGCCACGCAGCCACAGGTTGTCACCTTCAAGTACCGCGTAACAGGCAATCGGCACCTGGCAGCCACCGTTAAGGTGCTTGTTCAGGGCGCGTTCGGCAGTGACGCGGATTTCGGTTTGCGGGTGATCGAGGGGCTTGAGCAGCGCCTGGATTTCACGGTCTGCGGTGCGGCATTCGATACCGACTGCCCCCTGGCCACCGGCCGGCAAGCTGTCTTCGACACTGATGGCCGAGGTGATACGGTCTTCAAAGCCCAGGCGGATCAGGCCGGCTGCCGCCAGGATGATCGCGTCGTACTCACCGGCATCCAGCTTGGCCAGGCGGGTATTGACGTTGCCCCGCAGGAAGCGGATCTGCAGGTCCGGGCGACGGGTCAGCAACTGCGCCTGGCGACGCAGGCTGGAGGTGCCGACGATGCTGCCCTGCGGCAAGTCATCCAGGGAGGCGTAGGTGTTGGACACGAAGGCATCGCGGGGATCTTCACGCTCGCAGATGCAGTACAGGCCCAACCCCTCGGGAAAGTCCATCGGCACGTCTTTCATCGAGTGCACGGCGATGTCGGCCTCATTCTCCAATAGAGCGGTTTCCAGCTCCTTGACGAACAGGCCCTTGCCGCCGATTTTCGACAGCGGCGAGTCGAGCAGCTTGTCGCCACGGCTGACCATGGGCACCAGAGACACCGTGAGGCCCGGATGGGCTTGCTCAAGGCGGGCTTTGACGTATTCGGCCTGCCACAAGGCCAGGGCGCTTTTACGGGTGGCGATGCGGATTTCGCGAGAGGACATGGATCGATCCGTACTGAATAGATACGGCAGATAATAACAGCTCAGGCAGAACCGCCTTGATTTGAATCAGCAAGTGCAGGGCCTCCCTGGCCGCTGCGCACCGGGATACGGGGCATGCAGGTCGCTACAGCCCTCGGGCTAAAGCTGCTGCATCATTTTGCGCACGCCTGCGACATGGCGCCGGCTGACGATCAACGCGTCGCCGTTGAGCCCTTTGAGGAACAACTGGAAATGCCCCAGGGGCGTGCGCTGCAGGCGCTCGATGCGTTCGCGGGCCACCAGCGCATTGCGGTGAATACGCACGAAACGTTCGCCAAATTCGTCTTCCAGGGCCTTGAGTGGCTCATCGAGCAGCACTTCACCGACCTCGTGGCGCAAGGTCACGTACTTGTGGTCGGCGATAAAGTAAATCACCTGGTCCACCGGAATCAGTTCGATGCCCTTGCGGGTCCGGGCACTGATATGGCTGCGGGGGCCGTTGCCACTTTGCGCTGCGGGCTGGGTCAGAGCGGCAAGCTGCACGCGATTGGGCCGCTCAGCCTTCTTCAAGGCCTTGAGCAGCGCATCGGCCGATACCGGCTTGGTCAGGAAGCTGACACCACTGGCCTCCAGGGCCTCGGAGGAAAACTCCTCTTCGCTGGCGCATAGCACCAGCGCTGGCGGCGACTCGCGTTCGCTCAAGCGGGCAGCAACCTGCAGGCCATCAAGGCCCGGCATGCGGATATCGAGCAGCACCACATCCGGCTTCAGGCTTTCGATCAAGGCCAACGCCTCGTCGCCACTGCAAGCGCTGGGTTCAAGGACACTGTATCCCTCGAGTTCACTGACCATACGGCTCAGTCGCTCGCGGGCTTGGGGTTCGTCATCAACGATCAGGACATTCATATTGCGCTGGATTCCTGCGTGAGTCTCGCACAAGGATAGCGTAGACAGGTGCGGTGACTTCCGTCACGGCGATCCACGCTAAGACTAGCGCGAGCGGCAAAAAGTGCCCCGAGAGCGACACCAATATTTACCCGGACCTGTTCAATACCGCCCATACCCCGATACCGCAGGGCATCTTCATAGGGTTTGCTGATACACAATATGAACACCCCCTCTACTTAAAGGTTAGCCTGGAGTTCGACCTCATCGCCTGGCATTGGTGCACTGCACCCCTGTCAGTGCAACTGTAGACGCTCATGAAGACGACATTGCTCAATCGTCAAATATCGTTTCAATAAACATCCTTTGTTTACCTCAGGATCCGGTCGGGTGAAACCCCCTTTCACTCCCGCCTCCAGTCTCATCCCGGACGCGGCCAACGGCAAGGCACTTTGCCACCCAGCAAACAAATAAAAATGCCGACACGGCGTATCAACGCCTCCACGGGCAACCCTGTTATTATCGGCGGCACACTTTCATGCCTCTTTTAAGCAGATCACGAGCGAATCCATGAGCACCGACAAGACCAACCAGTCCTGGGGCGGCCGCTTCAGTGAGCCCGTCGACGCCTTCGTCGCGCGCTTCACCGCCTCCGTCAATTTCGACCAGCGCCTCTATCGCCACGACATCATGGGCTCGATCGCCCACGCCACCATGCTGGCCAAGGTCGGCGTGCTGACCGACGCCGAGCGCGACAGCATCATCGATGGCCTGACCACCATCCGTGGCGAAATCGAGGCCGGCACCTTTGACTGGCGCGTGGACCTTGAAGACGTGCACATGAATATCGAGGCGCGCCTGACCGACCGCATCGGCGTGACCGGCAAGAAGCTGCACACCGGGCGTAGCCGCAACGACCAGGTGGCCACCGATATCCGCCTGTGGCTGCGTGATGAAATCGACCTGATCCTGGCCGAAATCACCCGTCTGCAACAAGGCCTGTTGGAGCAGGCCGAGCGTGAATCGGGCACCATCATGCCCGGTTTCACCCACCTGCAGACCGCGCAGCCCGTGACCTTCGGCCACCACCTGCTGGCCTGGTTCGAAATGCTCAGCCGCGACTACGAGCGCCTGGTCGATTGCCGCAAGCGCGCCAACCGCATGCCCCTGGGCAGCGCCGCCCTGGCCGGCACCACCTACCCGATCGACCGCGAATACACCGCGCAACTGCTGGGTTTCGACGCCGTGGGCGGCAACTCCCTGGACGGCGTGTCGGATCGCGACTTCGCCATCGAGTTCTGCGCAGCGGCCAGCATTGCGATGATGCACTTGTCGCGCTTCTCCGAAGAGCTGGTGCTGTGGACCAGCGCGCAGTTCCAGTTCATCGACCTGCCGGATCGCTTCTGCACCGGCAGCTCGATCATGCCGCAAAAGAAAAACCCCGACGTGCCAGAGCTGGTGCGCGGCAAGAGCGGCCGCGTATTCGGTGCGCTGATGGGCCTGCTGACCCTGATGAAAGGCCAGCCCCTGGCCTACAACAAGGACAACCAGGAAGACAAGGAACCGCTGTTCGACGCCGCCGACACCCTGCGCGATTCGCTGCGCGCGTTTGCCGACATGATCCCGGCAATCAAGCCCAAGCACGCCATCATGCGCGAAGCGGCCCTGCGCGGTTTCTCCACCGCCACTGACCTGGCGGACTACCTGGTGCGCCGTGGCCTGCCGTTCCGCGACTGCCATGAAATCGTCGGGCATGCGGTGAAATACGGTGTGGATACCGGCAAGGACCTGGCGGAAATGAGCCTGGAAGAGCTGCGCCAGTTCAGCGACCAGATCGAGCAGGACGTGTTCGCGGTGCTGACCCTGGAAGGCTCGGTGAATGCCCGCAACCATATCGGCGGCACGGCTCCGGCCCAGGTCAAGGCCGCAGTGGTGCGCGGCCAGGCGCTGCTCGCCAGCCGCTAACAGCATAGCGGGCAAGCCCGCTCCCACCTTTGACCGGGGCCTTCAATCCACCTCGGTCAACTGTGCCGGGCTTGCGTGGGAGCTGGCTTGCCTGCGATAGCATCACCTGAGTGTCACTGACACACCGAGGTGCCTGCATCGCGGGCAAGCCCAGCTCCCACACAAGCCCGCTCCCACATTTATCACTTCTTCGCCGCGATCATCGCCATGAAGGCCGGCATCGCCGCTTCCTTGTCCGCCGCCACTCGCTGGGCGCTGGGCAGGTCTTGCAGCGTCTTCAGCAAGGCCTTGGCCTGCGGCAATTCAGCCAGCAGATCCAGGCCAAACAGCTTCCCACCGACCGCACATGCCAAGTCCACGCTGTACATGAAGTACAGGTCGGCCAGGGTAAAACTCTCCCCCGCCACATACGGCGCAAACTTGCCGTGCCGGCCCAGCGAAGCAACCCCCAACAGCAACTCGGCCCTGGCCTTGTCCTTGATCGCTTCCGGCACCGTCATGCCAAAGAATGCCTCGGCATAGCAGGTCCGGGCCGGCAGCTCGATGTACAACTCGATTTCCCTGCACAACGCCAACACCTGGGCACGCTGGAAGGCATCGCCTGGCAGCTGGGCCGGGCCCGACTGGGTCTGTTCGAGGTATTCGAGAATCACGCCGGTTTCGTTGATAAAGCCTTTTTCGACCTTGAGCACCGGCACCTTGCCACGTGGGCTCACCGCCAGTGCTTCAGGGGTTTGCCCGGCATAAAACGGCACCTCCTCAAAGGGCAGGCCCTTTTCCAGGAGCGCCAGCTTGACCATGTTGTAGTAGTTACTGACCGAAAATCCGTAGAGCTTAAGCATCACAAAGCCTCCAGGCCGTGCAGGGGGTTGGCTGGGTAGGTTATAGAACGAGATGAGCCACCTGGCTAGCAGCATCACCTGGCTGAATGGGGGTAGACTGGCGCCCTTTCCTGACAGGAGGCTGCCATGAGCGAGCCAACCGATATCGACAACGACGAAGAAGAGTTCGCCGAATCCACCTTGACCCAAGCGATCGAAAACCAGATCGAAAGCGACAACCCGCCGGCGGCCAAGGCCACGTTCAACAAGCTGACCCTGGTGGGCTACGAGCGCGAAGACATCCTGAACCTGATGGCTCATGTGCTGGCCGTGGAAATCGACGCAATGCTGGAAGAAGACCGGCCGTTCAATACCGACTGGTATGAAACCGCCCTGCGCGCCCTGCCAGAGCTGCCGCCAGAAAACCAGTAACTGCCCGGTATCGCCATCGCCGGCAAGCCGGCTCCTGCAGGAGTGCGGCTTGCCCCCCCTGTGTCCATATCGCACTGGACAGTTCGCCCAAGTACGTTCACCTTAGGGGCTGCTAGCGTCTGACAATTCCTAGAACGTCTGGAGTCCTTATGTCGTATACCCCTGAGTTGGTTGCCGAACTGGAAATCCTTGCACTTTTCAACCTGGGCAGCTCCCAGGAAGGCCTGAAAGTCCATCAGACCGCCGCTCCCACTGCCATTGCTGCTGCCAAGCGCCTGTTCGAGAAAAAACTGATCGACCAGCCAGATGGCGGCTACCTGACCAGCCTGGGCCGCGACGCAGCAGAACAAGCGCAAACATTGCTGACTATCCTGACCACCGCCACCACCAAAGAAGCCGCCTGACACTCTGTATCGCCCACGGGATCCTCGGTTCACGGATTCCGCGGGCACGCCTGCGCACGCGATAGAATTCTGGCGCCAAAAACAAATTCCCCTTAAGCCTCCTACGATTCTGTCTGTAAACTCCTACACGGCGGCCCACGCCGGGCCTGTGAGCCGTTGAGTTCGACATGACCAGTACCCATGAAATCCGCCCTGACTTGGATGAAGGCATTGACCGCAAGGTACTGGCCCAACTGCGCTCGCGTTTCCTGACCCTCAATGCCGGCCGCATGGCCCGGGCTGTCGAAGGCCTGACACCGCGCCAGCAAAGCGTGCTGGCGCTGCTGCCGCTGTTTTTCCACGTCAATCACCCGCTGCTGCCGGGCTATGTCTCGGGCAGTACCCCGGCCGGGTTGTCGAATTTTGAACCGGACGCCCAGGTCCTGGCCGAAGCCCAGCGCCTGACCCGCTCGTTCTCCTACAAGCCACGCCATGGCAACCCGCCCACCCCGATCCACGGCCTGTTCCTGATGGGCAGCCTCGGCACGCTGGCCCAGGCTGACCAGAGCGATATGGACGTGTGGGTGTGCCACGCCGACAACCTGAGCGAGGCCGAGCTGGGCGAGTTGCGCAAAAAGTGCCAGTTGCTGGAGGCCTGGGCCCTGACCATGGGCGCCGAGGCGCACTTTTTCCTGGTCGAACCGAGCCGTTTTGCACTGGGTGATCGCGATACCCTGCTCAGTTCGGATGACTGCGGCACCAGCCAGCACTATCTGTTGCTCGACGAGTTCTACCGCACCGCTATCTGGCTGGCCGGGCGCACGCCGATCTGGTGGCTGGTGCCGGTCTACGAAGAGGCGCGCTACGCCGAATTTACCCACACGCTGATCTCCAAACGCTTTATCCGCGCCGACGAAACCCTCGACCTCGGGCACCTGGCCCACATCCCACCGGGAGAATTTATCGGCGCCGGCCTGTGGCAGTTGTTCAAGGGCATCGAGTCACCCTATAAGTCGGTGCTCAAGCTGTTGCTCACCGAGGTGTATGCCAGCGAACACCCCAGGGTGCAGTGCCTGAGCCTGCGCTTCAAACGGGCGGTATTCGCCAACCAGCTGGATCTGGATGAGCTGGACCCGTACATCGTGGTCTACCGCCGCATCGAGGAATACCTGCGCGGGCGCAACGAGCCCGAACGCCTGGAACTGGTGCGGCGCAGCCTGTACCTGAAGGTCAACCGCAAGCTCACCACCGGCCAGCGCACCGCCGGTTGGCAACGCGCACTGCTGGAGCGCCTGGCCAATGAATGGGGCTGGGACCCGCGGCAACTGGCCCTGCTCGACAGCCGCAGCCAATGGAAAGTGCGCCAGGTTGCGTCCGAACGCCGGGCCCTGGTCAACGAGCTCAATTACAGCTATCGCTTCCTGACCCAGTTCGCCCGCACCGAGCAGACCGTGAGCCTGATCAACAAGCGCGACCTCAATGTGCTGGGCCGGCGCCTGTATGCCGCCTTTGAACGCAAGGCCGGCAAGGTCGAGTTCATCAACCCCGGGATTGCCCCGGACCTGGCCGAAGACACCCTCACCCTGGTCCACTCCCCCAACCGCAAAGAGCCGGGCCAGTCCCATTGGGGCTTGTATAACGGCAGCCTGACCGCCCTGGAATGGGAGCACTTTGCACCGATCAAACGCAGCCGCGACCTGCTGGAGATGCTCACCTGGTGCCATCGCAACGGCGTGATCGACAGCAGCACGCGCCTGGCCCTGCATCCGGGCACCAGCGACTTGAGCGAGTTCGAGCTGTTCAACCTGCTGGGC
This sequence comes from Pseudomonas sp. ICMP 8385, assembly GCF_002699915.1. Lineage (NCBI taxonomy): Bacteria > Pseudomonadati > Pseudomonadota > Gammaproteobacteria > Pseudomonadales > Pseudomonadaceae > Pseudomonas > Pseudomonas sp. ICMP 8385. Next base: position 24,037 of record NZ_LKBY01000121.1, read on the forward strand.
AGCCTGCAACAGACTCTCGCCCTGCCCCTGGCCATGGTCGATGAGGAGCGCTTGCTGCGCACGGCGATACCCGATGAAGTGCTGTTGCTGATCAACGTCGGGGTCGACCCGCTCAAGCATCACCGCGACTTGAATATCCTGATGACCACCGAGCGCACCGACTCCCTGAGTTACGCAGGCGTGCGGGAAAACCTGGTCCTGACCCTGGACCAGGTGACACTCAACAGCTGGAACGAGGTGATGGTCAGCCGCTACGACGGCCCCCACGCCCTGCTCGACTGCCTGCGCGACTACCTGAACCAATTGCCGCGCAACCAACTGCCACGGCTGCGGGTGCGCTGCTTTTGTCATAACCGCGCACAGTTTATCGCCCAGCGGGTGGAAGAGATTTTCGACACCGCGCAACACCTGATGCTCAGCCAGCTCAACCACCGCTACCTGATCCAGGTGCAGCAGCACTATCACGTCATGGAGCTGGCGCCAGGGCAAGCCAATCATGTGTCACTGGCCAGCCAGCAGGCGCTGGTGGACTACCTCAGTGAAGAACTGGCCAGCTACAGCCCGCTGCACCTGGATGGCATGGCCCTGGAAGACCACGACCTGGCGATCTTGCTGCCCATGGGCCAGGCGGACTGTGTGCAGGTGTTCTATCGCATCAACGATGGCTTCGCCGAGCTCTATGTGCTCGACGAGTTCAACGCCCTCTGGCAACAGCGCCTGCCGTTTCATGATGAGCAGAGCTTGCTCGCCCCGTTGCAGCGCTTCCTGCAATCGATCATCTATCGGCGGGACGCCCTGTCACCGCTGGACCCGCAGCAGCCACTAGGGGCCGTGCAGACGTTGTATTACCAACTATTGCCATCGGCAGGCGGCCGCGCCCGTAGGGTCGAGCCACGACCGGCCCCCCAGGTCCCGGCCAACAAACCGTTCTACGATGTGCAGGCGATTATCGGCAAGGGCGCGCCAGGCCAGGTGGGGATTACCCTGTACTGCAATCAGCGGGAGTTTTGCGAACTGGAATTTGGCGACCAGCTGTTTGCGGTGGTCGCCCAGGAGATCGTCGGGCAGCGCCGGGAAACCGAGCGCTATCGTTGCTACATCACCGATCTGGACCTATCCGGCCTGCTTGGCGATGTTCAAGGCCCGAGCAATCTGTACCTGCGCTACAAAGCCGAGTTGGAGCAGGCGCTCAACCAGGCCTTGAATCAGATTTAAAGTGTAAACGCGCCGCCGTCCTTGGGCTGGCCTTCGACACTCAGCAGCTCAAGCTTGAGGGTCTTGCCGCCCGGAGCCGGCCAATCGATATGCTGGCCAACCTGCAGGCCCAGCAACGCACTGCCCACCGGGGCCAGGATCGAGATCTTGCCTTCGTCGGCATTCGCATCCTTGGGGTAGACCAGGGTCAGGTGATAGTCCTTGCCGCTGCTTTGCTCACGGCAATGCACGCTAGAGTTCATGGTCACGACGCCCGCAGGCACTTCATCGTGGCCAACCACGTCTTCGGCACGGTCAAGTTCGGCTTGCAGGGCGATGACGCCTGGCAATTTGTCGTCCATACGGTCGATCAGTTGCTCAAGACGTTGCACATCGAGACGGGTGAGGATGATGGAAGGTGCAGTCATGATTGCGGCAGACTCCTTTTTTTTCTGCACAAAAAAGCAAAACCCCGCCAATAAACGGCGGGGTTCTCACGGACCTCGATGAGTTGAGGTATACCCGGACACTACCACAGCACAACAAATAAACAAGATGGACCGGTCTGAAGCTCAGGCGCCAGCCTTGCGTTGCTCGGCCTGGGCGACAATCACCCGGCGCCGTTGATCGTCGGCAGAGCGCCATTCCCGGATATCTTCCACATGCCGGAAGCAGCCGAGGCAGACTTTTTGCTCATCCAGCCGACACAAACTGATACAAGGTGACGGCACCGCCGGGCTGACATTACTGAACAGCGGCTTGGGCGCACGGGCGGGAGCGGGCTGGGTCACGATCAAATCTCGTCGAAGTCCAGCTCGACGCCGGCCTGTTCCAGGGTGAGGCGTGCAAGCATTTCGCTCAACAGCTCGTCACTGGTGTCGTGCGACCAGCGTTTTTCTTCTTCGTCATAGTCAAAGTGAAAACCGCCAGAGCGCGCCGCCAGCCACAACTGACGCAGCGGCTCCTGGCGGCTGAAGATCAATTGGCTGCCGTTCTCGAACTTGACGGTCAACACGCCTGCAGAATTTTCCAGATCCACGTCCAGGCCACTCTCGTCGAAAATATCCTCCAGCGCTTGCTGGGTCGCATCGACCAGGTCGTGAAAGCGGGCTTCGGTCAAACTCATGGTGGGAACCTCAAAAAGTGTCTACTCACGCTCAAGCGCCGCACGATACGGAGGCGCCATGATGATTGCAAAGGATACCGATTTCATTCCCACCAGCCGCGTGAAATATCCCAGAGTGATGTAGGCCACTTCACGACATACTCGGCAAAGCCCCGCCGGACGGGTGTCCCGGCGCATAGGCAAGCTGGCGGGTGGTCGGTATACTCGGGCGCAATTAATGCATATTCAAGGATTTAGCCATGAAGCGCCTGATCTCTTCCCTTGCTGCGCTCGTCGCGGTCGCTTGCCTCGTCAGTGCCTGTGGTCAAAAAGGCCCGCTGTACCTGCCCGATGACAGCAAAGACCCGAATGAACAGGCAAAAACCTCGCAATCCAAAGCGCACAAGCACGACACCTACTAAGGGATCATCATGGACGCTTTTAACTACCGGGACGGCGAGCTGTTCGCGGAAGGTGTCGCGCTGTCTGCCATTGCCGAGCGCTTTGGTACCCCGACCTACGTGTACTCCCGCGCCCATATCGAAGCGCAATACCGCACCTTCGCCGATGCGCTGGAGGGCACGCCAAGCCTGGTGTGCTACGCCGTAAAAGCCAACTCCAACCTGGGTGTACTCAATGTCCTGGCGCGCCTGGGCGCTGGTTTTGACATTGTGTCCCGGGGCGAGCTGGAGCGTGTGCTGGCCGCTGGCGGCCAGGCCGACAAAATCGTGTTCTCCGGTGTCGGCAAGAGCCGCGAAGACATGCGCCGCGCCCTGGAAGTGGGCGTGCATTGCTTCAACGTCGAATCCACCGACGAGCTGGAGCGCCTGCAAGGGGTGGCCGCCGAGATGGGCGTGCGTGCGCCGATCTCCCTGCGCGTCAACCCGGATGTGGATGCCGGTACCCACCCGTACATTTCCACCGGTCTCAAAGAGAACAAGTTCGGCATCGCCATTGCCGACGCCGAAGACGTGTACATCCGCGCCGCCCAACTGCCGAACCTGGAAGTGCTGGGCGTGGACTGCCATATCGGCTCGCAACTGACCAGCCTGCCACCGTTCCTCGATGCCCTCGACCGCCTGCTGGCGCTGATCGACCGCCTCGGCGAGTGCGGCATCTACCTGCACCACATCGACCTCGGTGGTGGCGTGGGCGTGCGTTATCGCGACGAAGAGCCGCCACTGGTGGCCGACTACATCAAGGCCGTACGCCAGCGCACCGAAGGCCGCGACCTGACGCTGATGTTCGAGCCGGGCCGCTATATCGTCGCCAATGCCGGCGTACTGCTGACCCAGGTCGAGTACCTCAAGCACACCGAATACAAGGATTTCGCCATCGTCGATGCGGCGATGAACGATTTGATCCGCCCGGCGCTGTACCAGGCCTGGATGAACGTCACCGCCGTGACACCGCGTAACAGCGAAGCACGCGCCTACGACATCGTCGGCCCGATCTGCGAAACCGGCGACTTCCTGGCCAAGGACCGTGAACTGGCCCTGGCAGAAGGCGACCTGCTGGCCGTGCATTCGGCCGGCGCCTATGGGTTTGTCATGAGTTCCAACTACAACACCCGCGGGCGTACCGCCGAAGTGTTGGTGGACGGTGATCAAGCGTTTGAAGTGCGTCGCCGCGAGACGGTAGCCGAGTTGTTTGCTGGCGAAAGCCTGCTGCCGGAGTAAGCCATGCTGCTGCGTTTTACCAAGATGCACGGCCTGGGCAATGACTTCATGGTCCTTGACCTGGTCAGCCAGCATGCGCACATCCTGCCCAAGCACGCCAAGCTGTGGGGCGATCGCCATACCGGTATCGGCTTCGACCAGTTGCTGATCGTCGAGGCGCCGAGCAACCCGGAGGTGGACTTCCGCTACCGGATCTTTAACTCCGACGGCTCCGAAGTGGAGCAATGCGGCAACGGCGCACGCTGCTTCGCCCGTTTTGTGCTGGACAAGCGCCTGACCGCCAAACGGCAGATTCGCGTCGAGACCAAAAGCGGCATTATCGAGCTGGATATCCGCAGCGACGGCCAGATCAGCGTCAACATGGGCGCCCCGCGCCTGGTGCCGGCCGACATTCCGTTCCAGGCCGATGCCCAGGCCTTGAGCTATTCGCTGGATGTCGACGGCACCGTGGTCGAGGTGGCCGCCGTGTCCATGGGCAACCCCCATGCGGTGCTGCGGGTCAACGACATCAACAATGCGCCGGTGCATGAGCTGGGGCCGAAGATCGAACATCACCCGCGCTTTCCGGCACGGGTCAATGTCGGCTTCCTGCAGGTCATCGACCGCTCCCGTGCGCAATTGCGGGTGTGGGAGCGCGGCGCCGGGGAAACCCAGGCCTGTGGCACCGGTGCGTGCGCCGCCGCCGTGGCCGCGATCAGCCAGGGCTGGATGGACTCGCCCCTGTTGATCGACCTGCCCGGCGGACGCCTGTCCATCGAATGGGCAGGCCCCGGCCACCCGGTAAAAATGACCGGCCCGGCATCCCGTGTATACGAAGGACAGGTCCGTCTATGAGAGCGACTCGCCAATGACCGATAAGCCCCAGGCACCCGCCAAGCAGCCCGAAGCATCCCCTTGCGCAAGCCTGGAGGCAGCGGCCGTCGCCGCTTACCTGGAGGCTAACCCGGACTTCTTCGTCGAACACGACGAGTTGCTGCCGGCCTTGCGCATTCCCCATCAGCGTGGCGATACCGTGTCGCTGGTGGAACGGCAGATGAAAATCCTGCGCGAGCGCAATATTGAAATGCGCCATCGACTCTCGCAGTTGATGGACGTGGCCCGCGACAACGACCGCCTGTTCGACAAGACCCGCCGCCTGATCCTCGCGCTGCTGGATGCTGGCAGCCTGGAAGACCTGACCATTGCCGTCGAAGACAGCCTGCGCCAGGACTTCCAGGTGCCGTTTGTCAGCCTGATCCTGTTCAGCGACAACCCGATGCCGGTCGGGCGCTGGGTCAAGGGCAGCGAGGCGCAGACCGCCATTGGCGGCCTGTTGTCGGAAGGCAAGACCATCAGCGGCACCCTGCGCGAGCATGAGCTGGACTTCCTGTTTGGCGAAGACCAGCGCGTGCAGATCGGCTCGACGGCCGTGGTCGCCCTCAGCCATCAAGGCTTGCACGGCGTGCTGGCCATCGCCAGCCGTGATCCGCAGCACTACAAGAGCACGGTCGGTACGCTGTTTTTGACCTACATTGCCGAAGTGCTGAGCCGCAGCCTGCCGCGCTTTACCAGCGCCCTGCGCGCGGTGCGCTAGCCATGGAACGGCAACTGGACGCCTACTGCGCTCACCTGCGCAGCGAGCGCCAGGTGTCTGCCCATACGCTGGAAGCCTATCGACGGGACTTGAACAAGGTCCTGGCGTTCTGCCAGAAACAACAGATCGGCAGCTGGAAGGCCCTTGATATCCAGGGCCTGCGCAGCCTGATTGCACGCCTGCACCAGCAGGGCCAATCCTCCCGCAGCCTGGCGCGCCTGCTGTCGGCGGTGCGCGGCCTGTATCACTACCTCAACCGCGAAGGCCTGTGCGACCACGACCCGGCCAACGGCCTGGCGCCGCCCAAGGGTGAGCGCCGCCTGCCCAAGACCCTGGATGCCGACCGCACTCTGCAATTGCTCGACGGCGCGGTCGAGGATGATTTCCTGGCGCACCGCGACCAGGCGATCCTGGAGCTGTTCTACTCCTCGGGCCTGCGCCTGTCGGAGCTGACCAGCCTCAACCTCGAACAACTGGACCTGGCCGATGGCCTGGTGCAAGTACACGGCAAAGGCAGCAAGACCCGCGTGCTGCCCATCGGTAAAAAGGCCCGGGACGCCCTGCTGGTATGGCTGCCCCTGCGAGCCCTGGCCAACCCACCGGACGATGCGGTGTTTGTCAGCCAGCAAGGCCGACGCCTCGGGCCACGGGCCATTCAGTTGCGGGTCAAGGCAGCGGGCGAGCGGGAGCTGGGGCAAAACCTGCATCCGCACATGCTGCGCCACTCCTTTGCCAGCCACCTGCTGGAATCGTCACAAGACTTGCGCGCCGTGCAGGAACTGCTCGGCCACTCGGATATCAAGACCACCCAGATCTACACCCACCTGGACTTCCAGCACCTGGCGACGGTGTACGACAGCGCCCACCCTCGGGCCAAACGCGTTAAAGGCGGCGACTCATGAGCATCAAACTAATCACCTTCGACCTGGACGATACCCTGTGGGACAACGTCCCCGTCATCATCAGTGCCGAAGCATCGATGCGCCAATGGCTGGCGACCCATGCGTCCAAGGTCGGCGAGTTGCCCCTGGAGCATTTCGCCAGCCTGCGCCAGCAGGTGCTGCAACGTCATCCAGAGCTCAAGCACCGAATCAGCGTGCTGCGCCAACGGGTGCTGATGCACGCCTTTGAAGAGGCCGGCTACCCACAACCGCAGGCCGCGGAAATGGCCGATGTATGCTTTGAAGCGTTCATTCATGCACGGCACCAGCTCACCGTCTTCCCGGAAGCCGAGCCGATGCTGCAAGCCCTGCGCCAGCACTTTTTGCTGGGGGTGATCACCAATGGCAATGCCGATGTGCAGCGCGTAGGCCTGGCGGATTACTTCCACTTCGCGCTGAGGGCCGAGGATATTGGCATCGCCAAGCCGGATGCACGCTTGTTCCAGGAGGCTCTGCAACGTGGCGGGGTGGATGCCGCTGCGGCGGTGCACATTGGCGACCATCCTGGCGATGACATCGCCGGGGCACAGCAGGCGGGGTTGCGAGCGGTGTGGTTCAACCCGACGGGCAAGGCTTGGGAAGGTGAAACGTTGCCGGATGCGCAGATTCGTAGCCTGGCCGAGTTGCCGGAGCTGCTGACCCGCTGGAAATGATACAAAACCCAATGTGGGAGCTGGCTTGCCTGCGATAGCGCTGTACCAGTCGATGTAGTTATTGACTGACCCACCGCTATCGCAGGCAAGCCAGCTCCCACATGGGTTTCGGCAGTGGCCATTTATTTCAGGCATGAAAAAACCCGCAGCGACGGCGGGCTTTTTCAGCAAGCAAGTAACCGGCCTCAGATAGGCCGACTGCCGTACTTGTTATCCGGCTTCTTCGGTGGGTCGGCCACCACGTTAGCCTCGACTTCCTGCACTTTACCGCCTTTGGCGAGGAATTCTTCCATCGCGCGGGCCAGCGCATCGCGCTCTTTGTTCTTGGCTTCAACGCTCGGCAACTCGTCTACCGACACAGCCGCCTTGGCCTTACCCTTGGCGGTAGGGGCCGGTGCGTCCTCACCACCATCGTCGTCAGCTACGTCTTCGGCTACCGCTTCCAGACCTTCTTCGGTTTCATCGTCACCTACTTCAAGGTCATCGTTTTCCAGATCATCGTCGCTCATGTTCTACCTCATGACTTGCGAAAAGCAGATTAGTTATAGCCCAGCTTCACCATCTGTCGAAGGCTGCCGGAAAAAAATCAACGTCCACCGGATAACCAGTGGCTTATGCCCCGTCACCGTGCAAGGTGCCGAGGGTTTTGCGAGCACCGTCATGATCACGCTGCTCGCCCAGATAAACGCTTTGCCATGTGCCCATTGCCAAGTGGCCGGCCTTGACCGGCAAACTCGGTTGGCGACCCGATAGGCTGCCCTTGAAATGACCCGGGGCCTGGCCCGCTGAGTAATCAGGGTCTGTCGCCATATACAGTTCTGCGCCCATCGGCGCGCATTCTAGCGCGCTCTGGGAAAAAACAAAGTGCCGAATACGCCTACATGCCTGTAAGACATTCGCACAGTGAAAACTGCCTTGTGGATCCGATCACAAACGCGACACAAAAAATCTCACAAGCCTTCACCACAGGCAAATACCAGACAAAAAAATGCCCGGCAAGCCGGGCATGTTTTTTTTCATACGTTCTTACAAGTTGTAGCCACGCTCGTTGTGCTCCGCCAGGTCCAGGCCCACGGCCTCTTCCTCTTCGGTTACACGCAAGCCAATGGTCAAGTCCAGCACCTTGAGAATCACAAAGGTCACGATACCGGTATAGATCACGGTGAAACCAACGCCCTTGGCCTGGATCCAGACCTGTGCGGCAATATCGGTCACCGTGCCGAAGCCACCCAGGATCGGCGCCGCGAATACGCCGGTCAGAATCGCCCCGACAATCCCGCCGACACCGTGTACACCGAAGGCATCCAGGGAGTCATCGTAGCCCAGCTTGCGCTTGAGGCTGGTGGCACAGAAGAAGCAGATCACGCCAGACGCCAGGCCGATCACCAGGGCCCCCATTGGGCCCACGGTACCGGCGGCCGGTGTAACAGCCACCAGGCCGGCCACCACACCCGAGGCGATACCCAGCGCGCTTGGCTTGCCGTGGGTAATCCACTCGGCGAACATCCAGCCCAGGGCCGCAGCAGCGGTGGCGATCTGGGTCACCAGCATCGCCATGCCGGCCGTGCCGTTGGCCGCTGCGGCGGAGCCGGCGTTGAAGCCGAACCAGCCGATCCACAGCATCGCCGCGCCGATCAGGGTGTAGCCCAGGTTATGCGGGGCCATTGGGGTGGTCGGGTAGCCTTTACGCTTGCCGAGCACGATGCACGCCACCAGGCCAGCCACACCGGCGTTGATATGCACCACGGTGCCGCCAGCGAAGTCCAGCACGCCCCAGTCCCACATCAGGCCGCCATTGCCGCTCCAGACCATGTGCGCGATCGGCGCATAGACCAGGGTGAACCAGATGGCCATGAACAGCAGCATCGCAGAGAACTTCATGCGCTCGGCGAACGCACCGACGATCAGCGCCGGGGTGATGATCGCGAAGGTCATCTGGAAGGTGATGAACACCGCTTCCGGGAACAGTGCCGCCGGGCCCGTGATGCTGGACGGGGTGACACCCGCCAGGAACGCCTTGCCCATGCCGCCGAAGAACGAGTTGAAGTTGACGACGCCCTGCTCCATGCCCGTGGTGTCGAACGCAATGCTGTAGCCGTAGACGACCCACAGGATGCTGATCAGACCGGTAATGGCGAAGCACTGCATCATCACGGAAAGAATGTTTTTGGAGCGGACCATGCCGCCGTAGAACAGCGCCAGGCCAGGGATGGTCATGAACAGCACCAATGCAGTGGCTGTCAGCATCCAGGCGGTGTCGCCGGAGTTGAGGACTGGCGCCGCCACTTCGTCTGCCGCCAAGGCCAGGCTGGGTATTACGATGGACAACAGGGCTCCTAGCCCTGCGAATTTACGCAGAGTCATATTGTTTTCTCCTGGGGCGTTGGGGTTTGGCGGCTTAGATTGCGTCGGTATCGGTTTCGCCGGTACGGATGCGGATAGCCTGTTCCAGATTGACCACGAAGATCTTGCCGTCACCGATCTTGCCGGTGTTGGCCGCCTTGGTTATCGCCTCGATAACCCGGTCAAGATCCTTGTCGTCAATGGCGACATCAATCTTCACCTTCGGCAGGAAATCGACCACGTATTCCGCACCGCGATACAGCTCGGTATGACCCTTCTGCCGACCGAAGCCCTTGACCTCGGTAACGGTAATGCCCTGCACGCCGATCTCGGACAGCGACTCGCGTACATCGTCCAACTTGAACGGCTTGATGATGGCAGTGACTAGCTTCATGAAAACTCTCTCCCGAATTGGTGGACTTGCCCCAGGAAAACAAACCCGTCTCAAGTCTAAGCGCAGTGCCTGGCTTTGTAACGCATCGTCGCCTCGGCAATTGCCATTGCGACGCCAGCCAACCGTTGGTAACGAAACATGTACCCTGATCCGTCAGCGCACTGCATTCGTCACAGCGACTGCATCAGTGCATGGGTCATGATCACCTAAGCAGAAACCTTGCCAGCTCCGTAAAAACAAACGAAATCAGCCCCTTGCCCGCTCCTGCCGGCCCATCGGGCTGTGTAGCGGCCTGGATACGCACAAAAACAGTGCACACCTATTCCGTTCAATGCGCGAAAAACGTGCAGTCGCCAGCGTGAAAAAGACTATAGCCACTGCGTGATACACTGCCGGCCAACTGTTTTCCGGAATGTTTCCCATGCTCGCGCCCAAAGACCTCCTCGACGCCCTGAGCGGCCACGCCTCTCGCCTGTTTAGCGGCGAAACCCCGCTGCCCCGCACTGAAATCGAAAGCCAGTTCAAGGCGTTGCTGCAAAGCGGGTTCAGCAAGCTGGACCTGGTCAGCCGTGAAGAATTCGACAGCCAGATGGTAGTCCTGGCCCGCACCCGTGCGCGGCTGGAGAGCCTGGAGGCGAAGGTGGCAGAGCTGGAAGCGCGGTTGAATCCCAGCGAGCAATAACACGCCGTACTTGTAGGAGCGAGCTTGCTCGCGAAAAACCTGAAAACGCCGCGCGCATCCAGAAGCCCCGCGTTATCGTTGGCGTTTTTCGCGAGCAAGCTCGCTCCTACAGTAGGTTTCCTGCTGCCTTGGATACGTTCTGTAAAACCTCCACACGGCGCCTCCCCCGCCCTCGTCTACCCTTGAAAAACCGCAAAGCGGCCCTCCCTTTCAAGGAACGAGCATGTCCCTCGCCATCGTCCACAGCCGCGCCCAGATCGGCGTCGAAGCCCCTGCCGTCACCGTCGAGGTGCATATGGCCAATGGTTTGCCATCGCTGACGCTGGTGGGCCTGCCGGAGGCGGCGGTCAAGGAGAGCAAGGACCGGGTGCGCAGCGCCATTCTCAATAGCGCGCTGCAATACCCCGCGCGCCGCATCACCCTTAACCTGGCGCCCGCCGACCTGCCCAAGGACGGTGGGCGTTTTGACTTGGCGATTGCCCTGGGGATTCTCGCGGCCAGCGTGCAGGTGCCCGCGCTGGCGCTGGATGATGTGGAATGCCTTGGCGAACTGGCCCTGTCTGGCGAGGTGCGCGCGGTCAAAGGGGTGTTGCCGGCCGCGCTGGCGGCACGCAAGGCCGGGCGCAGCATGATCGTGCCCAGGGCCAATGCCGAGGAAGCGTGCCTGGCCTGCGGGTTGAAGGTGATTGCGGTGGATCATCTGCTGCAAGTGGTGGCGCACCTCAATGGCCTGGTGCCGATCGAGCCTTACACGTCCGACGGGTTGCTGTACCTGAACAAGCCTTACCCGGACCTGAGCGAGGTGCAGGGCCAGCTTGCCGCCAAGCGCGCCCTGCTGATTGCGGCAGCGGGTGCCCACAACTTGCTGTTCAGCGGGCCACCCGGCACCGGCAAGACCTTGCTCGCCAGCCGCCTGCCCGGGCTGCTGCCGCCCTTGAGCGAACAGGAGGCACTGGAAGTGGCGGCGATCCAGTCGGTGGTCAGTCTCGCCCCCTTGAGCCACTGGCCCCAGCGGCCCTTTCGCCAGCCGCACCATTCGGCATCCGGGCCGGCGCTGGTGGGTGGCGGCTCGAAACCACAGCCAGGGGAAATCACCCTGGCCCATCACGGGGTGCTGTTTCTCGATGAGCTGCCGGAATTTGATCGCAAGGTGCTGGAGGTGCTGCGCGAACCGTTGGAGTCCGGCCATATCGTGATTTCCCGCGCCCGCGACCGCGTAAGTTTCCCGGCACGCTTTCAACTGGTGGCGGCGATGAACCCCTGCCCCTGCGGCTATATGGGCGAACCCAGCGGGCGCTGTCGGTGCACGCCGGAACAGATCCAGCGCTATCGCAACAAACTCTCGGGGCCGTTGCTGGACCGGATTGATTTGCACCTGACTGTGGCACGCGAAACCACCGTGCTGAACCCCTTCCAAAAGGTCGGTGATGACACGGCGAAGGCATCCGCCCAAGTGGCCGAGGCCCGGGAGCGCCAGCAAGGGCGCCAGGGTTGCGCGAATGCCTTCCTCGACCTGGCGGGATTACGCGAGCACTGCGCACTGGTAAAAGCCGATGAAAGCTGGCTGGAGGGAGCTTGCGAGCGGCTGACGTTATCGCTGCGCGCAGCTCACCGACTGCTCAAGGTCGCGCGTACCCTGGCAGACCTTGAGCAAGTGGAAGGCATCGCTCGCCATCACTTGGCGGAGGCATTGCAGTACCGACCGGCAATCCCCACCTGAAATCCTATACACAACCTAATCTGTTACCCGTCAGATAAAATTCCAATCGTACGGTCTACTACAAGCAGATTAAGATTTTTCAACAAGAGCCCGACATAGACAGCAAACACATCAGAATCAGCAAACGATCCCATAAAATCTTGCAATCAAATAATCAACCAAAACTTTCAACTTTTGCGAGCCATATTTATTAGGTTTATATAATAGCCACGCCATGCCTTGAGAACTACCAATATATCTCCAGTTTGGCAAGACAGCAATCAGGCGCCCCGCACTCAACTCTGATTCTGTAACGGCGCTAGGCAAGCAAGCTATTCCCAAACTATTTAGTGTTGCCTTGAGGACCGCTTCAATATCATTCGAGCAATAGCGCCCGCTAATCATAACTTCAGATGTTTCGTGCTCATTAGCGAACTCCCACCGCTTGTCCTCTGAGATTTCAGCAATTGCAATACAGCTATGCCCCGATAATTCAGAGGGATGGTTTGGAACTCCGTAAAAATCGATATACTCCGGCGTTGCACACACTGTAAAATCTACATTGAAGAGTTTTCTAGCGACCAACCCCAAAGGTGGCGCATCAGTTATCCTTATACTTAGATCAATCTCATCACAAATTAAATCCTCTTCAACAGCATCAAAAATGAACTGGACGTTTATTTCTGGAAACTTTCGCAAGAATTCTGGCATAAGCTGATTGAGGGAGTTGTTCAGTATTTTGGAAGCGGAAATTTTTATTAGCCCCTGCGGCCGCCCAAGCTCTTCTTTCAGATCAAGCACTCTCGATGAAAAATTAAGCAAATCCTTACAGTGGCGATAAACTTTAGCACCATCAGAGTTCACTTTCAGATGTCGCGTACTACGCTCAATTAAACGCAGAGACAAAATTCGCTCCAGCTTTGAAATTTGCCGACTGACAGCAGAAGCAGATACCCCTAGCTTTTCCGACGCGTCAATAAAACTACCTGTTTCAACTACAACTGCAAATGCAGCCATATAGGGGAGCATATCGACATAATCCTTATGCATATAGTTCCTCGATTCGCTATGAAGACGTCATATTATTTTAAATCACCAACCTTGAGGCTCGTGATTGTTTTTATATCCGCAACCATACTTTCGCTAAAACCGATTGTGCACATCGCAACACTTAGAACAAGCTATAAAATGAAATCCCTCAAGAAAAAGTACAACCTCGAAGGATTAGCACTTCAATAAACCACTATCAATACTACAGCAAGAGATCAAACATACAGTAAATCCAATCGTTTAATCAATTAAACATATGCAAAATCATTGCGCCCATCAATACAAGCACGACGCCGATTAGCTGCCAACCTCCCAGCCGTTCCTTGAAAACCAAAAAACCTAATATTGCAGCTATTCCACCCGAAAGCGTGCTAATGACGGTAACAACAGAAACCGAACCATTAATAGCGCCCCAAGAAAAAGCAGAAAACCCACCTAAATTAAACAAGCTAGCTGCAACTAACAAACCTATATTTTTACGTGGCGGCAACTTGAGACCTGCATTCAGCTTAAGCACTATAAAAAATAACACAAATAGCCCTACGGCATACCCCAACCATAACATGGTAATCGGGCCTAATATGGGAAGCGCATATTTTCCTTGTATCCAAAGACTCGTACCGTACAGAATCGCAGCTACAAGACCAAAAAAAATCGAAAATTTGTTTTGGTGGTTGGTCTTCACATCAGAATCCACATGGATGCTTGTAAGCAAGACTCCGATGACACAGATTAGAATACCAACGAACTGGCTAAGAGCAATAACATCTCCACTAGCCCAAGCTAGCGCGGTGGTAAATACACCATAAGAAGTTATCAACGGTGCAACAATCGCAGTCTTCCCGAGTGCAAACGCTTTAGAGAGTGCTAAAGCACCTGTCACGGTGCATACCGCAGCGACTAGCCCCGCCCCCCAAATTACCAAAGGCGCCGACAGTGACTTGATAAAATAGAACGGGTAAAGCAATAACAGGATGCTCATCAGCACAAAACCTAATGCCTGGCCAAAAAAAACAGCCCTTTTTACGCCAACAGCACGGGCATTCAACCCAACGAGAAAATCAGTGCCCCCCCAAAACAAAGCGGCAACAAGCCCCATAATCACATCCATTACTGTAATCCCCTTCCTACTTCTTTAAATTATTTTTATATAATTAGCAGAAATTAGTCTAGGACTGATGAAAAAGTCAAATCCTCACTTTGACCCTTTTATTTGCACATTAGCGTCGTCCCCGCGTAATTTTGCAAAACAATTCATCAGCGGCGGAGTCGTCACAATCGATAAAAGTGCGATAATTAGGAAAATGCCGTAGGCCTTTTCCGATAAAATCCCCAGCTGCAATCCAATATTTAAGATTACAAGCTCGACGAGTCCTTTAGTATTCATCAGTAAACCAACCTCCATAGCTATGGCCGGACTCAGGCCGCAAATTCGACCAGCTAAATAAGTACCCACTACTTTTCCGAAAAAACCACCGAATGCAAAAATACCTAACCATAACCAAGTATCGAATTGTAAAAAATAGCCAAAACTGACCTGAAGCCCGGAATAAGCAAAAAATAATGGAATGAAAAATACATGTGCAAACTCCCCAATAGTTAGCCTCCAAGTATGCTGAAGTCCAGGGACCTTGCAAAATACATATGCCGCAATTACCACACCTATGGCTTGATGAAATCCTAATTGTGAGGTTACCTCAGCGCTCATCAGACAATAACAAATCGCAAAAACTAATTGCACGCTCTTATTTCTATCAGGCACTTGCTCGCGGCACAGAAAGGAGATTAGAGGACGAATCATATAAAAAGAAATTCCGCAAAACCCAATTAAACTCAATATACTTACTAGCCCCCCAACAACACTTGTTTTTTCAACGGAATTAAAAGCCACTAAGAAAGCCAATCCGACCCAAGCAAGTACGTCCGTATAAATTGCACTAGATAAAGCAATAGAAGCTGTCGAGGTAGACATACATCCTAAGTGATTAATTATTTTAATCAATACCGGCAACGCTGTAACTGATAACGCAAGACCACAGAAAAATACGTATGGCCAAAGAGCGATATCAGGTGCTAAAGTTTCCTTGGACATGGTTGCGATTAGACATCCGATCAGGAACGTTAATGAGACTCCAAATAGGGTGATGACCAAGGGTATCAATCTAGCATTTCGTATTTTTCCAGTATGCATAAAAGACGTATGCCATACCACCTCGAACATTAGAAGCACTAGTCCCAAGTCAGCAAGGACCTTTAAATCCTCCAAAGAATCGTTGAAAAACAATGCGGCGTACCCGTTAGGCCAAAGTACACCAAATACTGAAGCCCCCAGTAACAAACCAGCGCTGATTTCCCCTATCATGCGACTTTGTCCGACCTTCTCCGCTAATCGCCCTAACACAAGAGAAAGAGTAATAATTAGAGAGACTTGTACCATCCAAGTAGCCATTCTGCTGCCCTAAATAAAGTCACCACCATGGAATATATGCATTACTATGTCGAACGATTTGACTCCGCTTGAAAACTAACAGCAATGTAACCGCATAACCTCATGCACCAACTTTGAGTGTTCTACGAGAACATCTTGGCTTTCATGCACCAAGTATACGAATCCCCAAGTGGATAAAAAATCTTGGGTATCCTGTACAAGATCTCCAGCCTTCACCAACACATCGATATTGACTACCGAGGAAAGCTCTTTGACCTCATCAACACCTGAAACCGAAATAATTTTCCCTACACCCACATTAATAAGGCAGCAAATACAGAAATGTTTTCTGTAATCAACGCCTTTAAAATTCTCTATAGATCGACCTAGAAAAATATCTAGATTAAGGCTATACCAATTCAATCCAGTGCATTGCTCTGCAAGAGAAGGTACATTCGCCCCAGAAAGCCGTCCGTTTTGCTCAATGATTACCCATCCATCCACGGAGCTTTTAAACTCAATGTCATTAATTCCATAGTCCGCCTCTAAGGCCTCATTGACTCTCCTTATATATTTGAATGCATTCTTTGCCTTCGAACTCACGGTTGATAGGGATCGAATATTTTTGTATACACTGGGATTGTTACCAACTCGGATTTTTTCGTACTCCGCAAAACATAATATATTTTTCTTTTTATATTTCCCAAAATTCGCTGTAGCCATGAAATACTCTGGCCCTTCAATGAACGGTTCAATTAGAGCACCTCGTTCCTCTTGTACATAACCCTCATGTGCCGACTCGATCGCCGCGACCGCCTTATAGACATCTGCTCGACTATGACAGATTTTAACATTTTTGCTGCCCGTTCCCTGGCACGGCTTCACTACCGCTGGGTACTCAAATTCAGCAAAATCACATTTGAATAATTGATCCAACGAAATTTCTGTAGAGATAGTTGCTGGAACACTATTAGCGTGCAGGCGATGCTTCATTGCGAGCTTGTTAGTCCTTGCTTGCCGAGTCGCGACCGGATTACCAATAAGGCCAAAATGTTGAGCCAGTTCATCACTCAATTTAAGAGCAGAGTCGGATCCTGGTAAAATGGCCTTAACGTTAAGGTCGAAGAGCCTTTCGATCGCTTCAGAAAAATCGTAGGCCTTAACAGTAATCTCGAATCCGTCGCAACTGTGCAATCTGTCGAGCATTCCGGGGAATCGGTCTCTCGTCACAAGCGCCACCGAACGAAAACCTTTTTTTATTATCTCAGTTCCGTATCGCCTAGCGGAACTGACAGGATCAATGACTACAATGGATTGGAGCGCCTTCATGCTTAGGGATGGTCTGAAGTAGCCATGTATTTCCCCGGCATACCACCTAGCGCAACTTTTAAACTCGCCAAATGATCAAAAAACAATCAATTCGACGAG
>NZ_LKBY01000122.1:0-38622 GCF_002699915.1 Pseudomonas sp. ICMP 8385
AACTGTGGGAGCTGGCTTGCCTGCGATGGCGATCACTCAGGCAATAAAAATTTAGAGCTTGCCGAACGCGCCAGCAGGTCTTGTGCTGCTCCCACTGGCCTCATCGCGGGCAAGCCCGGCTCCCACATTGATCGAGTTTATTCAGGATGAGCGCGGTCAACTGTGGGAGCTGGCTTGNCGGTCAACTGTGGGAGCTGGCTTGCCTGCGATGGCGATCACTCAGGCAATAAAAATTTAGAGCTTGCCGAACGCGCCAGCAGGTCTTGTGCTGCTTTCACTGGCCTTATCGCGGGCAAGCCCGGCTCCCACATTGATCGAGTTTATTCAGGATGAGCGCGGTCAACTGTGGGAGCTGGCTTGCCTGCGATGGCGATCACTCAGGCAATAAAAATTTAGAGCTTGCCGAACGCGCCAGCAGGTCTTGTGCTGCTTTCACTGGCCTTATCGCGGGCAAGCCCGGCGCCCACATTATTTGGGTTTCTGGTGCCCGGTAGTTACTCGGCATCCAGGTGCATTGGGGTAACAACCCGGCCATCTTTCTCTGCCTGGCCAAGGTTGGCATCGATGAAGTACACCCGGTCATCTTCCAGCTGGCCCTTGTCGACCAGATAGTCCTTGATCGTACTGGCACGGTCCTGGCCCAGTTGGCGCAGTAGCACGTCGCTGCCGCTCCAGAACTTGATCACGCCCTCGCGCAGCTTCGCCGTGCGTTCATCGCTGCCCAGGTCCTTCCACTCAGCCGGTGGCTGTTGCTTCAAGCGGGTGCGATAGATGCCTTCGAGCAACGGGGCTTTTTCCTTTTCCGGGACTTCAAGCAACGACGCCTGGGCCGGGACTTTATCGCCACGGCGCTGGAGTATCTTGTAGTAGTTGTACTGATACTCACGCTCAAGCCGCTCGGCGGCCAGGAACGGACCGTCGCTGCTGGCTGCCGCGGTCCCTTCGATCTCCAGGCGCAGGGCAGGGCGCTCCTTGAGGGCCTTGGCGAGGCTGTTCAGGGCCGACTCGGCGTCCTTGCTCAGCGCGCTGGAGCCTGCGGCGAACGATACGTTGCCCAAATCTTCCGAGCCGCCACCGGTCACCAACCCGCCAATAAACTTGAAGGGCGCCGTCGCCGCGCGTACCACCAGGTTGCGCAGGGTCTGCCAGACAATCGGCATCACGCTGAATTGCGGGTTGTTCAAGTCACCGGTCACCGGCAGCTCGATGGAGATCTTGCCGTCGGTGTCCTTGAGCAGGGCAATCGCCAGGCGAATCGGCAGGTCCACCGCGTCCGCGCTGTCGACTTTCTCGCCCAGTTGCAGTTGCTCCACCACCACCTTGTTCTCGGCCTTCAACTGGCCTTTGGTGATGATGTAGTGCAGGTCCAGGTTGAGCCGGCCCTTGCGGATACGGAACCCGGCGAATTTGCCCGAGTACGGTGTCAGGGTCGTCAGCTCGACGCGTTTGAAGCTGGTGGCGATATCCAGCGCGGCCATCGGGTCAAACGGGTTCACGCTGCCCTTGATGGTCACGGGGGCGTAACGGTCGACCTTGCCCTTGATGTCGACGCTGGCCGGCTTGGCCTGGCGGCTGTCGATGGTGCCGATCTGGCCGTTGAGTTGCTGGATGGCCGTGGCGAAGTTGGGGGTGAGGCTGAAGTCGGCAAAGTTAGCCGAGCCATCGTTGATTGCGACCTGGCCGATACGGATGCCCAGGGGCTTTTCGTTGCTCGCGCTGGATTTGGCGGCTGATTGGCTGCCTTTGTTGGCTGGCTGTGGGATCAGCAGGTCATCGACGTTGGTGGTGCGATCATCGTTGATCATAAAGCGGACATAGGGTTGCAGCAGGTTGATCTTGTCGATCGACAAGCTGTTGCCGTGCTGGTAGTTCAAGCCTTCCACCACCAGGCGCTGCCACTTGAGGAAGTCGCGGGTCTTGAGGGTGTCCAGGGTGTGCAATTGATCCACTTGCGCGCGGCCGGTGATTTGCAGCGCGAGGGGCTCGGTACTCTTGAGGTTCACATCCAGGTTGCTGCCCAGCATGCCGCTACGCAGTTCCAGGCGGATAAAGGGGCTGATGTAGGCCTGGGCAACCCGCAGGTCGATATCCTTGGTGTCGACCTTCAATTTGGCGCTGACCGGGTTCAGGTTGACCTGGCCGCTTGCCTGGATCTTGCCCTGCTTGCCCAGGCCACTGTCGATTTTCAGCGTGAAGGGGCTTTGGTTGAGGCTGTCGAAGTCTTGCACATCGACATTCAGCGGGCCCAATTCCAGCGCCACCGCAGGTTTTACCTGGCGGTCGGCCAGGTGCACCTGGTAGTTGCGCAGTTGCACATCCTTGAGCAGCACTTGCCACGGCTTGCTTGGCGCGGTCGGCTCGGGTTTGGGTGAGTCGGCGGTGGCGGGAGCGCTTGCTGGCTCCGGCTGGCTGGCCGGCTTGCTCGGCTGGCTGGCGAACAGTTTCTGCCAGTCCAGTTGGCCGTCGGCTTCGCGGGCGGCCCAGGTTTCGAGCTTGTTGCTGCGGATCTTGCCCACGATCACTTGCTGCTTGGCCAGGTCGATCGAGGTTTCGCTGATATCCAGGCGCTCCAGGCGCGCCAGTGGCCGGCCATCCGGGGCCTTGATCGCGAAGGGCGCGATGCTCGCGGAGACGTTGGTCAGGTTCAGTTCGGTTTCTTTGGCCAGGTTGAGCTTGTAGTCGGTGCTGAAATTGAGCACGCCATTTTCCAGAACCAATGGCACGGCGTCGCGCACATAGGGCCACCAGACCTTCATCTTGCCATCCGTGACCTTGAGCTTGCCTTCGGAGGCGATCGGCACCAGGCTGAAATTGCCGGTCCAGTCGATCTGCCCACCCTCTGGGCCGGCAGCGACCAGGGTCATGTCGGCATTGTCCTCGGGCAGGGTGCTGAGGTTTTTCAGCTCGAAGTCGAGTTTGTCGTAGAGAAACTCAATGGGCTCGCTGGGGCGCAAGTCTTCAAAATGCACGTAGCCGCCTGCCAGCTTGATGCGCTCGATGCGCAGCGGGAAGGGTTTGCTTTCGGGGTCGTCGGGCGTCGGTTCGCTTGGCGGCAATTTGAACAGTTGCGCCAGGTTGAGCGTGCCGGACTTATCGAACAGGATTTCGCTCTTCGGCTTGTCCAACTGCACATCGGCCAGGTGCAGGGCGCGTGTCCAGAGGCTGTCGATCTGCAGATTGGCGTAGAGGCGTTCAAAACCGACCTGTTCCTTGCCGGGGTCACCGATTTTCAGGTCCCAGAGGGTCAGCTCCAGGCTGAACGGGTTGAGCTCGATACGCTCGATACGGGCCGGCACGGTGGCGTAGTTGGCCAACTGTTGGTTGGCCACACGCAGCGCTATACCGGGCAGAATCAAAAAGCCCAGCAAGCTGTAGAGTGCAAGGGCGGTCAGCAAGGCGCCTACGGCGCGAATCAATCCTTTGGGCATGGGTGACGCCATCTATGTCGATCAGGAGTGCCTTGGAGTATGGCACGGGTTTGCGGTTCCGAAGAACCGCGCCTTTATTGCGATAACCCAGTTCTTTCAGGGCAATCCTACAGTTGTAGGATTAAAGTCTTCAGCGGGGGTTGCTGGTCTTGTGAGGGAAAGTCGGCGCCGGGTGTCATCACTTTCCAGTCGCGTACGGGCCGGCCAGCCTTTTCGGCGCAGCGCAAGACCTGCTCGCGCCAGTCATCCATGCTGACTTTTGCCAGGTTGTTGCAGCAGATCAGCACCCCATTGTCGGCGGTGGCCAGCAATGCCGGCTTGAGCAGGCTCTGGTAGTCACGCAGCAGGTCCACGGTGCCAAAGGCGCTCTTGGCCCAGGCCGGCGGGTCGAGCAGCACCAGGTCATATGGCCGTTGCTCCAGGCGCGGGTAGCTGGGCAGTTTTTGCCCGCGACGCTGGGTGATCGGCAGCCCGGCCAGTTGGCGGATGGCCGGGAAGTAATCGGACTGTACAAACGTCATGGGCGGAAGTTGCGGGTTCAATTCGCCGTTTTCGCGACCGACCGCCAGGTTGCCCTCGGCGAAGTCCAGGTTGCACACCTCGCGGGCCCCGCCGGCGGCGGCGCTGAGGCCCACGCCGCAGGTGTAGGCAAACAGGTTCAGCACGCTTTTGCCGGCACTGTGCGCCTTGACCCAGCCGCGGGTGTTGCGCAGGTCCAGGAACAGCAGCGGGTCCTGCCCGGGGTGGCGGCCGCGCACGCGATAGTTCAGGCCCCACTCGTGGCCGACCAAGTCCTCCAGGGCGGCAGGTTCGGCGCGGTATACCGTGTCTTCCCGGTCGATACGCGAGTTGCCTCGGGAGCGGTCGTTATAGACCAGCAGCAATTCCAGGCCCAGGTACTGGTTGATCATCAGGTGCAATTGCAGCAGCGCCTGGCTGTCCAGGGACTGGTGAAAGCTCTGCACCATCAATTGCGGGCCGTAACGGTCGATGGTCAAGCCACCGGCGCCTTCCTGGCTGCCATGGAACAGCCGGTAACAGTCGGTGCCTTGGGCATGCAGCTCGGCGAGCAGGTCTTGGCGATGGTCGAGGGCGGCGCGCAGCGCCTGATTCAGGGACGACATGGAGCGCGCCTTGCTGGGGAATTGAAGCGCGCAAGTTTAACAGCTCCTACAAGGGGTTGCGTCGTTACAGCAAGCCCATCCGCCGGTGGGCCCGTTGCACCGAGCCATTGCGCATCGCCCAGCGCAGCAGGGGCGCACTGCGCTTGACCCCGGCGCGCACCAGTTGGCGTTGCAGCGGGCTTTGCTGTTGCTCCAGCATGTCGCTGGCCCAGTCCGGCAGCAGGTCGATGCCGGCCTGCATCATCAGTGCGCCGAACGGCTTGGCCAGCACGCTGGGCGCCGGGGCATTGAGCAACAGGCGCAACACTTCACGGCTGCGTTCGTCACACAGCAGTTGCGGGCGAATACGTTGCAGATAATCAGAAATTTCCTGCCGTGAACGCGGCACATGCCGAGCCCCCAGTTGTTCGGCGACCAGGGCAATCTCGCTGTAGTAGCGGTCCTGGTCCCTGGGCGATAAGTCCGGGTTTTTGTAGCGCAGGTGCGCCGCGAGAAAGCTGCTGACTTCCGCGACATGGACCCAGGTCAGCAATTGCGGATCACTGGCTGCATAGGGGCGCCCATCCGGTGCGTGCCCGACCACTTGCAGGTGGATGGTGCGCACTTTTTCGATCAGCCACTCGGCATCGCGACGCGAGCCAAAGGTGGTGCCGGAAATAAACTGCGAAGTACGCCGCAGGCGCCCGAGCATGTCCTGGCGAAAGTTGGAATGGTCCCACACCCCGGCCAGCGCCAGGGGATGCAGGGCTTGCAGCATCAAGGCGCTGATGCCGCCGATCAGCATGCTGCTGAAGTCACCATGGACCTTCCAGCTGACAGAGGCCGGCCCGAACAGGCCTGGGTCGCCCTTGGGGTTTTCCAGGTCCAGGTTGCCCAGGGACAGACCTGTCAGGCTCATCAACTGGGCTTCGATACGGTTGCGCAGAAATTCCATGGCGGCTTGGGGGTTCCTATCGGTTCAGGCGCTTGTCGATCAGGCCGTCGACCACGCTGGGATCGGCCAGGGTCGAGGTATCGCCCAGGCTGTCCAGCTCATTGCAGGCGATCTTGCGCAGGATACGCCGCATGATCTTGCCTGAACGGGTTTTGGGCAAGGCCGGCGCCCATTGGATCAGCTCGGGCTTGGCGAAACTACCGATTTCCTGGCTGACCAGTTTCAGCAGGTGTTTTTTCAGCGCGTCGTCGGGCTCGACGCCTTTTATCGGCGTGACAAAGGCATAGATGCCCTGGCCCTTGATGTCATGGGGATAGCCGACGACGGCGGCCTCCGCCACCTGGTCATGCAGCACCAGCGCGCTTTCCACCTCGGCGGTGCCGATGCGATGGCCGGAGACGTTGATCACATCATCGATGCGCCCGGTGATCCAGTAGTCGCCATCCTCGTCACGCCGTGCGCCGTCGCCGGTGAAGTAGTAGCCGGGGTAGGGCTTGAAGTAGGTGTCGACCATCCGCTGCGGGTCGCCATACACGCTGCGGATCTGCCCCGGCCAGCTGGCTTTGATCGCCAGGACACCACTGCCGGCGCCGCTGATTTCCTGGCCCTGTTCGTCGAGCAAGACCGGCTGCACCCCAAACATCGGCTGCGTGGCGCAGCCGGGCTTGATGCGCCGGGCGCTGACCAGCGGGCTGAGCATGATGCCGCCGGTCTCGGTCTGCCACCAGGTATCGACAATCGGGCAGCGTTGCTCGCCGACGGCATTGAAATACCACTCCCAGGCGTGCGGGTTGATCGGCTCGCCGACACTACCGAGCACTCTCAGGCTGGCCCTGGAGGTGCTTTTCAGGGGGCCTGGCCCCTCGCGCATCAAGGCCCGTAGGGCGGTGGGCGCGGTGTAGAAAATATTCACCTGATGCTTGTCGATCACCTGCCAGAAACGCGAACTGTCCGGGTAGCTTGGCACCCCCTCGAACATCAGGGAGGTGGCGCCATTGGCCAGTGGCCCGTACACGATATAGCTATGGCCAGTGACCCAGCCGACATCGGCGGTGCACCAGAACACCTCGCCCTCGCGATAATCGAGCACGTATTTGAAGGTCATCGCCGCCTGCAGCAGATAGCCGCCGGTGGTGTGCAGCACACCCTTGGGCTTGCCGGTACTGCCGGAGGTATAAAGGATAAACAACGGGTCTTCGGCACCCATCGGTTCGGGTGGGCACTCGCCGCTGACTGCGTCCACAGCCTGTTGATACTTGAGGTCGCGCCCCTCGGTCCAGGCCACGGCGGCGCCTGTGCGCTCCACCACCAGCACCGTCGTGACATTCGGGCAACTGGCCAGGGCCTTGTCGACATTCTGTTTCAGTGCCACGGGCTTGCCGCCGCGCACGCCTTCGTCGGCGGTGATCACGGTGCGGCAGTCGGCATCCAGAATGCGGTCGCGCAGGGCATCCGGTGAAAACCCGCCAAACACCACCGAGTGCACCGCGCCAATCCGCGTGCAGGCCAGCATCGCGTAGGCGGCTTGTGGAATCATTGGCATGTAGATACACACCCGGTCGCCTTTCTTCACGCCACGGCTTTTCAGCACATTGGCTAGGCGGCTGACGTTTTGATGAAGTTGGCGGTAGGTGATTCTGGAGGATTTTGCAGGATCATCGCCTTCCCAGATAAAGGCCGGCTGATCGGCACGTTGTGCCAGGTGACGGTCAATGCAGTTGTAGCTGACGTTCAACTGGCCGCCGGCAAACCACTGCGCGGCACCGCTGTTGATATCGCAGTGCTGGACGGTCTGCCAGGGTGTGCTCCAATCGAGCAGCGCCTTGGCCTGTTCGGCCCAGAAAGTATCGGGGTGTTCGATGGATTGACGATAGAGGCGCTGGTAGTCCTCTTGACTGAGTTGCGCGGCTTGGCGCACTGCATTGGCATGGGGAAACTGGCTGATATCGAACATTAGGGATCCCTCTTCTTGTTTTATAGATACAAGAACTCAAGGCGGGTCCTGTGGAAGCTGGCAAGCCAGTTTCCACAGGGGGCGCTTGTGCAGGTTCAATCCCTGATTGTAGTGTCGATCACATCAACCGCGGTGACGACCACGGAAGTAGTTGATCAAGCCCTGGGTGGAGGCATCGTCGGCCGAAGTTTCCTCGGCGCCCGTCAGGCGGTTGTAGACGCCCTTGCCCAGTTCCTTGCCCAGCTCCACGCCCCATTGGTCAAAGGCGTTGATGCCCCAGATGACGCTCTGCACGAACACCTTGTGCTCATACATCGCCACCAGCGCGCCCAGGCGGCGCGGGCTGATCCGTTCGACCACCAGGGTGTTGCTCGGGCGGTTGCCTGGGATCACCTTGTGCGGGGCCAGTTTCTGCACTTGGTCTTCGGCCATGCCTTTGTCACGCAGTTCGGCTTCGGCTTCGCTGCGAGTCTTGCCGAGCATCAACGCCTGGCTCTGGGACAGGCAGTTGGCATACAGCCACTGGTGATGGTCGGAAACCGGGTTGAAGCTGACGATCGGCACAATGAAGTCGGCCGGGATCAACTGGGTGCCCTGGTGCAGCAACTGGTGATAAGCGTGCTGACCGTTGCAACCCACGCCACCCCAGATCACCGGGCCTGTGTCGGTGGCGACCGGCGTGCCGTCCTGGCGCACGCTCTTGCCGTTGGATTCCATATCCAACTGTTGCAGGTGTTTGGTGATGTTACGCAGGTAGTGGTCATACGGCAGGATCGCATGGCTCTGCGCACCCCAGAAATTGCCGTACCACACACCCAGCAGGCCCAGCAGCACGGGCATGTTCTGCTCGAACGGGGCGTTCTGGAAGTGCTGGTCCATGGTGTAGGCGCCAGACAGCAGTTCCTTGAAGTTGGACATGCCAATGGCCAGGGCGATCGGCAAGCCGATGGCCGACCACAGCGAGTAACGGCCACCGACCCAGTCCCACATCGGGAAGATGTTCTCTTCGCGGATACCGAAGGCCACGGCCGCCGCGTTGTTGCTCGACACGGCGATGAAGTGGCGATACAGCTCGGCTTCCGAGCCACCCTGGGCCAGGTACCAGGCGCGGGCGGCCTGGGCGTTTTTCAGGGTTTCGAGGGTGTTGAAGGATTTCGACGAGACAATAAACAGCGTGGTCTCGGCGCGCAGCTTCTGGGTCAGCTCGTGGAACTCACTGCCGTCGATATTCGCCAGGTAGTGGCAGCGCACGCCTTTATGGGCGTAGGACAACAGCGCTTCGGAGACCAGCTCCGGGCCGAGGAACGAACCACCGATGCCGATATTGACCACGTCCGTGATCGGCTTCTCGGTGTAGCCGCGCCACAGGCCGTCATGGATACGGCCCACCAGGTCGGTGATCTGGTTCAGCACCTTGTGCACGTCGGGCATGATATTGGTGCCATTGACCGACAATTTGTCGCCCACCGGACGGCGCAGCGCAGTGTGCAGCGCCGGGCGGCCTTCCGAAGAGTTGACCGGTTCGCCGTCGAACAGCGCCTTGATGGCGCCTTTGAGGTCGACTTCGTTGGCCAGGTCCACCAGCAGGTCGCGGGTTTCAGACGTAATCAGGTTTTTCGAGTAATCGAGGAACAGTCCGCAGCTGCTCAAGGTGAACTGGGTAAAGCGCTGGGGATCGGCATTGAACGCGTCGCGCATGCTGAAATCCTGCATGGCTTGGCGATGTTGATTGAGCGCTTGCCAGGCGGGCAGAGCGGTAACGTCATGAGGGGTGCGGTAATACGCCATCGCTGCGGGTTTCCTTTTTATTACTGGGACTACTTTTGGGACACTTGAATGTCCGGAACGTCCGACTTTTATCAAGCAGGCACTGAGAAACGGCGGGTTCCGGTCGAATGCGTCTACGCCAACACTAGCGTCGGGCGTTTACATTAAACCTAGCGTGTCGATATGTCTTGGCTTTGTCTGCGCACAGGCCGGTACTTTTTTATACCGGGGCCTGGGAGGCGCTACAAACCGAATGTGGGAGCGGGCTTGCCCGCGATGGTGGTGGGTCAGCGACAAATACATCGACTGACAGTCCGCCATCGCGGCGATGCGGCGACCCGACAAGCCCGCTCCCACATGAGGATATTGCCAGGCTTAAACGCTGAGGTTGAGGTGCAGGTTGTCGATCAACCGGGTCGCGCCCAGGTACGCGGCGACCAAGATCACCACATCACGATCCTCGGCGGTTGCCGGGCGCAGATGCTGGCCCTGGCGAACTTCCAGGTAGTCCAGGCGCAGGCCGGCAGCCTCGATGTGTTGGATCTGCTCGGTACGCAGCTTGGCATAGTCGCGCTCGCCATTCTCAATGGCGGCGGCGATATGACTGAGGCTGCGGTACAGCACCGGCGCAATGGCGCGTTGTTCTTGCGTCAGGTAACCGTTGCGCGAGGAAAGCGCCAGGCCGTCCTCGGCGCGCACGGTGGGCTCGCCAATGATCTGGATCGGCATGTTCAGGTCGCGCACCATGGCGCGAATCACCGCCAGTTGCTGGTAGTCCTTCTGCCCGAACACCGCCAGGTCAGGCTGGACCATGTTGAACAACTTGCTCACCACCGTCGCCACGCCCTCGAAGTGACCCGGACGGCTGGCGCCGCACAGGCCTTCGGACAGTTGTGGCACGCTGACCCGGGTCTGCACCGTCATGCCGCCTGGGTACATCTCGTCAACCGTGGGCGCGAACAGCAGGTTGCAGCCCGCCACCAGCAGCTTTTCCTGGTCGGCGGCCAGGGTGCGCGGGTACTTGTCCAGGTCTTCGCCGGCGCCAAACTGCAAGGGGTTGACGAAAATACTCGCCACCACGAAGTCGGCTTGTTCGGCGGCCCGTGTCACCAGTGTGGCGTGGCCGGCATGCAGGTTACCCATGGTCGGCACGAAGCCGATGCGCTTGCCGGCGCTGCGCGCGTGAGTGACGGCGGCCCGCAGTTCGCGCAGGGTTTTGACGGTGTTCATGCAGAGAATCCGTGTTCGAGGCCCGGGAAGGTAACGGCTTTGACTTCGGCCACATAGGCGCTCAGCGCGGCCTGGATGCTGTCCTGGCCGGCCATGAAGTTTTTCACGAACTTGGGCGCGCGACCGGTGAGGGTCAAGCCGAGCATGTCGTGCAGCACCAGGACCTGGCCGTCAGTCGCACTGCCCGCGCCAATACCGATCACCGGGATTTTCACGGCCTGGGTGATTTCTTCCGCCAGTTCGCTTGGCACGCATTCGAGCACGATCATTGCGGCGCCGGCCTGCTCCAGGGCGATGGCATCGGCCCGCATCTGTCGCGCCTGGGCTTCATTGCGGCCCTGGACCTTGTAGCCGCCGAGGATATTCACCGACTGTGGCGTCAGGCCCATGTGCGCGCACACCGGTACGCCGCGTTCGGCCAGCAGGCGGATCGACTCGGCGAGCCACACGGCCCCTTCGATCTTGATCATGTGCGCACCGGCCTGCATCAGCTTGCCGGCATTCTGGAAGGTCTGTTCGAGGGTGGCGTAGCCCATGAACGGCAGGTCGGCAATGATGAAGGCGCCATTGTTACCGCGCTTGACGCTGGCGGTGTGGTAGGCGAGTTCATCAGTGGTGACGGGGAGGGTGCTGTCATTCCCTTGAAGAACCATGCCCAGGGAGTCGCCTACCAGTAACACCTCGACGCCGGCCTGGCAGCAAGCCTGGGCGAACGTGGCGTCATAGCAGGTCAGCATGGCGATTTTTTCACCCTTGAGTTTGAGGCTCTGCAAGGTGGTCAGGGTAATGTCTGGCATGAAAAGGGTCCTCGTTCAGGCGCTTGGAAACAGCGAGTAACGCGCGTGAGTCTTCGTTTATACAGGCGCACTTTCTTCAGAGCAGTGCTTATAAGGCCTGGATTGCGCCCTTCAGCGCCGGGTTGGCGGCAGCGGGACGCCTATAGTCGTGAGGAGGACTCTGGAAGTCAATTGGATGTGTTACCGCATTGTTACGAGGGAGGTGTTACCGCTGTTACTGATGCGATTCAGCAGGCTGGAACGCTTTTTGGCTGGCGCTGAAGATCAATGTAGGAGCTGGCTTGCCTGCGATGGCCTTACCGCGGAGTGCCTGACACACAGCGGTGAGGCCATCGCAGGCAAGCCAGCTCCTACAGGGATTGAGGGAGGCGTTCGAGGCCGACGAACGGGCATCCGGCGAGCAGATCACTGAGCAGGCGGCCGTCAGGCAGTTGCAAAGTGGCAGGCGCCAGTTCAGCCAGCGGATACAGCACAAACGCTCGCAGATGCATTTGATAGTGCGGCACCTTGAGGCGCGGCTCATCGATCAGGCGTTTACCCAGCAGCAGGATGTCCAGGTCCAGGGTGCGTGGGCCCCAGCGTTCAAGGCGCTCGCGGCCCTGGTCGTTCTCGATGGCTTGTAGCGCGTCGAGCAGTTCCAGCGGGGCGAGGGCGCTATCCAGCGCCGCCACGGCATTGGTATAGCGCGGCTGGCCGGGGAGCAGGGAATCGCTTTGATAGAAGGCAGAAACACCGACGAGTGTGGTGTTCGGCAACTGCGCCAACGCCTCGATGGCGTTGCGCAATTGCTGCTGCGGGGCAGCAAGGTTGCTGCCCATGCCGATGTAGATACGTTCCACCGTGCTTATTCGCCCGAGGTATCGGCGGCACTGCGCTTGCGTTTACTGCCACTGCTGCGGCGGCGCTTTTTCGGCCCGTCGCCCGTGGTTTCGCCTTTGCTGCTCAGTTCACGAATCATCTCGCGGCGTTCGCTGTCATTGGCATCCTGGTAGTCGGTCCACCATTCGCCCAGGCCATCGGTTTGCTCGCCGGCGCTTTCACGCAGCAGCAGGAAGTCATAGCCGGCACGAAAGCGCGGGTTGTCCAGCAGCAGGTCGGCACGTTTGCCGCTGCGCCGTGGCAGGCGTTCCTGCATGTCCCAGATCTCGCGGATCGGCATGGTGAAGCGCTTGGGGATCGCAATGCGCTGGCACTGTTCGGCGATCAGTTCGTGAGCGGCTTCCTGCATCGCCGGAATCGGCGGCATGCCACGGTTCTGCAGGCGCAGAACCCGGGCGGGCAGCGCCGGCCAGAGCAGGGCGGCAAACAGGAACGCCGGGGTGACCGGTTTGTTCTGTTTGATCCGCAGGTCAGTGTTGATCAGCGCTTCACTGATCAGCGTGTGGGTGTACGTCGGGTTGTGCTCCAGTGCATCGGCGCTGGCCGGGAACAGTGGGTCGAACAGCTGCAGGTCTACCAGCATTTCAAAGGTGTCGGCGGCATGCCCGGAAAGGAACAGCTTGAGCACTTCCTCGAACAGGCGCGCCGAGGGGATTTCCCGCAGCATCGGCGCCAGCTTGCGAATCGGCGCGGCGGTGTGTTTCTCGATGCCGAAGTTCAGCTTGGCGGCAAACCGCACGGCCCGCAGCATGCGCACCGGGTCTTCCTGGTAACGCTGCGTGGGGTCGCCGATCAGACGGATCAGGTGATTGCGAATATCGTGTACGCCGTTGGCGTAATCGAGGATGCGCTCGCTGACCGGATCGTAATAGAGGGCATTGATGGTGAAGTCGCGACGTTGCGCGTCTTCTTCCAGGGTGCCGTACACATTGTCCCGCAGGATGCGCCCGCTTTCGTTGCGGGAAGACTGGTTGCTGTCTTCCTCTTCATCGTTTTGCGGGTGGCCCGCGCGAAAGGTCGCGACCTCGATGATCTCGCGACCAAAGTGGATATGCACCAACTTGAAGCGCCGCCCGATGATCCGCGCATTGCGGAACTCGGCACGCACTTGTTCAGGTGTGGCGCTGGTGGCGACGTCGAAATCCTTGGGCGTGATGTTGAGCAACATGTCGCGCACGCAGCCACCGACCAGGTAGGCCTGGTAGCCAGCGTTCTGCAGGCGTTCGACGATGTTCACCGCATAACGGCTGAACTGAGCGCGCTGCAGCGAATGTTGATTGCTGTTGAGCACTTCAGGCGTGCTGCGGATGTGTTGCGTACGACGCAAGGGGGAACGGAATGACTGGAACAACTTCTTCAGCATGGGATGCACTGTTTGAAGGAATGTTCGGCCATAACGAAGAATGACCGCATGATGGGCCGGGATTCTAGCATTTAGTCAGGGGATGGTGTAGGAACTAGCTGCAAGCGTCGAGCCAGAGACTGAAATAAGGCAGGTTGGATGCTCAAATCGCAGAAACTACAAGGGGAGCCGAAGCTCCCCCAGAAGTAGTTGCGTGCTCTATTTTTATTATTGGTGTCGGGCTTCTTGTTTTTGTTGGTCGCCCTTGCCATGAGATTTCACCTTCATGACACTCCCAATCGGGAGTCAAGAGCAAACGGATTGCTTTGGTCGCTGTGTTGCTATGATCAAGGATCCAACCAGTTCAGGCTCTGCCTTAGGGCAGTTTTTGTTGTTCTCGGCCTGGTTGCGGGGCAAGCCCCAAATGCAACGCCTCTCCAAAAGAATCAGTTAGCTGCGCCTCCGCCGTGTTGTTTTTATTGTGCGTGAGTCGATTCGTCTTATTTTTATTGTAGGTGTTCGGTGCTTTTTATTGTTTTTGTACTAAGCATATAGCAGGGTGCGTGCCAACTTTTGCGAGCGCCAGCAAAATCAGGGGGTTGGCCGGTTTTTGGGTAGTCGGCGGGCGAAAAAAAGCCGGGGCTTCGTTACCGTAAGCCCCGGCTTTTTGTTACGTGAATATCTGAGGTAACAGTTTTTTCACGTTTGCGGTGTTACCCGGTGCGAGCTGGCCTCAGCTTTCGCTGGCAACCCCGGTCTTGCGCCGTGGAATGCCCAGGCGCTGGCGCCGCTCCCACAGGCACTTGCGGCTGACGCCCAGTTTGCGCGCCAGTTCGGTCTCGGTCATATGGTCCTGGTGCTCCAGGACGAAGTGCTGGAAGTAGTCCTCCAGTGACAGGTCTTCCGTGGGCTCATGGCTGGTGTTGCTGCCGCCCTGTTGTGGTGCAAGGCCAATGAAATCGTCATCGTCCAGGTCACTCAGTTCGATATCGATGCCCAGCAGCTCGGCGGAGATCTGCGGGCTCTCCGACAGAATAACGGCCCGCTCCACGGCGTTTTCCAGCTCGCGCACGTTACCTGGCCACGAATAATGGCGGATGGCTTGTTCGGCGTCGGCGGCAAACGTCAGGTCGGTACGGTTGACCCGCGCGCTCTGGCGCAACAGGAACGCGTTGGCAATCTCGTTGACGTCGGCACCGCGTTCACGCAGGGCCGGCAGCTTGAGGGCGATCACGTGCAGGCGGTAATACAGGTCTTCCCGGAACTGGCCGATTTTTGCCAGGCTTTTCAGGTCTCGGTGGGTCGCTGCAATCAGGCGCACGTCGACTTTTTGCGACTGTACCGACCCGACCCGGCGAATCTCGCCTTCCTGCAGCACCCGCAGCAGGCGCGCCTGGGCTTCCAGGGGCAGTTCACCGATCTCGTCGAGGAACAGCGTGCCGCCGTCCGCCGCTTCCACCAGGCCTGCGCGCCCGGCGCTGGCGCCGGTAAAGGCACCTTTCTCGTGGCCGAACAGTTCGGACTCGATCAAGGATTCGGGGATCGCCGCACAGTTCACCGAGATCATCGGTGCCTTGGCGCGCTTGGACAGGTTGTGCAGGGCGCGGGCTACCAGTTCCTTGCCGGTGCCGGACTCGCCCTGGATCAGGACATTGGAGTCAGTGGGCGCCACCTTGCGGATCTTGCCGTACAGGTCCTGCATGGGCGGGCAGGAGCCGATGATGCCAATCTCGCCATTGCTGTTGTCGACCCCGGGCTTGTCGCTGGCGGCCTTGCCGGCTGGCCGTTCTGTCGGGGCACTGCTGGCCGATTGATGGTCACGCAGGATACGCGCCACCGCCTGGAGCATCTCATCGTGGTCGAAAGGCTTGGCGATGTAGTCCACCGCACCCATCTTCATCGAGTCGACGGCCGAGCGCAGGCTGGCATAGCTGGTCATGATCAGCACCGGCGTGCCCTGGCCCAGCTTGATCAGTTCGGTGCCCGGTGCGCCAGGCAGGCGCAGGTCACTGACGATCAGGTCGAATGTGGGAATGCTGAAACGCTCCTGGGCTTCCTGCACCGAGCCGGCTTCGCTGACCTGGTACTGATTACGTTCAAGCAGGCGACGCAAGGCAGAGCGGATAATGGTTTCGTCTTCGACGATCAAAATGTGCGGCATTGATTCAATTCTCTCGACGGTCTCAGTTCACAGCGGACGTCGCTTCGACATAACGCGGCAAGGTCACCCGAATACGGGTGCCGCGTTGGCTTTCGGTGTCAGCCGGGCTGTCGATGGTGATTTGTCCATAATGCTCTTCAACGATGGAATAGACCAGTGCAAGGCCCAGACCGGTACCTTCACCGGGGTCCTTGGTGGTGAAGAAGGGTTCAAACAATCGGTCCATGATGTTCTGTGGAATACCGCTGCCCTCGTCTTCGACGATCAGGTCGATCGTATGCTCGAACGCTTCGCTCTTGACCCTGACGGCACCGCCGGCGGGTGTGGCGTCGCGGGCATTGGACAACAGGTTGATCAGCACCTGGGCCAGGCGTTGTGAATCGCCGACCACCCAGTGTTCCGGGTCGCACAAATTATAGAACTGTACTTCAAAGTTGCGCCGGTTCAACGCCAGCAGCCCAATGGCATCCTGGGCGACTTCAGCCAGGCACACCGCTTCATCGTGATTCTGGTGGCCGCCGGCGTGGGCGAAGCTCATCAGCGATTGCACGATGCGCGAGACACGCTTGGTCTGCTCGAGGATCTGCCCGCTGATTTCGGTGATTTCGTCGTCTTCTTCGCGCTCTTCGCGCAGGTTTTGCGCCAGGCACGCGATACCGGTGATCGGGTTGCCAATCTCATGGGCCACGCCGGCCGCCAGGCGCCCAATGCTGGCCAGGCGCTCGGAGTGCACCAGCTTGTCTTCGAGCATCTGGGTTTCGGTCAGGTCTTCGACCAGCAGCACCAGGCCGCTGTTGCCCGGGGCCAGGGGCTCATCGATTGCCGCTTTGTGCAGGTTGAGCCAGCGGGTCTGGCCATCAAGGGCCAAGTGCTGTTTGTGCAAGTGCTCATCCGGCAAGTTGATAAAACCCTGCAACAATTCTTTCCACGGATCGCCGATGGTGGCTAGGCGTGAGCCGACCACACGCTGGGCGGCGATGCCGGTCAGCTCCTCCATGGCCTTGTTCCACATCAGGATTTCCTGGTCCTTGGCCAGGGAGCAGACGCCCATGGGCAGTTCCTGCAAGGTCTGGCGGTGATAGCGGCGCAGGGCGTCGAGCTCGGCGGCAAGGCCGGTGAGGCGCGAGTGATAGTCCTCCAGCCGGCTCTCGATAAAGTGGATATCTTCGGTTACATAGTTTTCGCCGCCGGCCTTGTAGGGCAGGAAGGTCTCCACCATGTCCTGGGACACGCTGGGGCCCATCAACCCGGACAGGTTGGCCTCGATGCGGTCGCGCAGGCGGCGCAGGGCATAGGGACGGCGCTCGTCGAAGGGCAGGTACAGATCGCGCAGCGCCTGCTCCACTTCCTTCTGCGCGGCCTTGGCGCCCAGGGGCTTGGCCAGTTGCGTGGCAAATTCCTGGGGCGAGGCGGCATGCAGTTCGCGGCGTTGCGGGCGGCGCACGTTATCCACCGCGCAGGCTTCGGCGGCGCTGGTTTCTTCGGGGCTGGCGTTGGTGAACAGGGAAATCAGGGTGAACATCAGCACGTTGGCCGCCAGCGAGGCGATGGCTGCCATGTGCCAGCTGGTGTCATCCAGCACGTAGATCATGTTCAGCAGCGGGATGTAGAACCCCTGCAGGTTGCCGACCAGCGGCAGCAGCATGGTCACCAGCCATACCAGGATCCCCGCCAGCAACCCGGCAATAAACCCGCGTCGATTGGCGGTTGGCCAGTACAGCACCGAGAGAACGCCCGGCAAGAACTGCAAGGTGGCGACGAACGCGACAATGCCGAGATTGGCCAGGTCCTGCTCGGCCGCCATCAGCAGGTAGAAGCCATAGCCGGCCATGATGATCGCCACGATCAGCGCGCGGCGTGTCCATTTCAGCCAGCGGTAGATATTGCCTTCGGCGGGCGGCTGGTACAGCGGCAGCACCAGGTGGTTAAGGGCCATGCCCGACAGCGCCAGGGTGGTGACGATAATCAAGCCACTGGCCGCCGATAAACCGCCGACATAGGCCAGCAGCGCCAGGGATTTACTGTTGGCGGCGATGCCGATGCCGAGGGTGAAGTATTCCGGGTTGGTGGTGGCCCCCAGTTTCAGGCCGGCCCAGAGGATCAGCGGCACCGCCAGGCTCATCAGCAGCAGGAACAGCGGCAGGCCCCAGCTGGCGCTGACCAGCGAGCGCGGGTTGAGGTTCTCGGTGAAGGTCATGTGGTACATGTGCGGCATGACAATGGCCGAGGCAAAGAACACCAGCAGCAGCGTGCGCCACGGGCCTTCTTGCAGCGGGGTGTGCAGGGCGGCGAGGGCGGTCTGGTTCTGCAGCAGCCACAGTTCCAGTTGTTGCGGGCCGTCGAACACGCCGTACAGTGCATACAGGCCCACGCCACCGATGGCGATCAGCTTGATCACCGACTCGAAGGCAATCGCAAACACCAGGCCTTCGTGTTTTTCCCGGGTGGCGATATGCCGCGAGCCGAAAAAAATCGTGAACAAAGTGATCAGCGCACAAAAGCTCAGGGCCACCCGATGTTGCACCGGTTCATGGGTGAGAATACCGATGGAGTCGGCCACGGCCTGGATTTGCAGGGCCAGCAGCGGCAGCACGCCGATCAGCATGAAAATCGTGGTCAGCGCGCCGGCCCAGGTGCTGCGAAAGCGGAAGGCAAACAGGTCGGCCAGCGAAGACAATTGGTAGGTGCGGGTGATCTTCAGGATCGGGTACAGCAACACCGGCGCCAGCAGGAAGGCCCCGGACACCCCGAGGTAACTAGATAGAAACCCATAGCCGTATTGATAGGCCAGGCCCACCGTGCCATAGAACGCCCAGGCGCTGGCATACACGCCCAGGGACAAGGTGTAGGTCAGCGGGTGGCGAATGATCGCCCGCGGGATCATCCCACGCTCACTGATCCAGGCCACCCCGAACAGCGCGGCCAGGTAGGCGGCGCTGATCAGCAGCATCTGGGTCAGGCTAAAGCTCATCGGCATCTTTTTGGCTCTGCAGGATGAAGGTCACGACGATCAGGATCAGCCACAGTAGATAGGGGCGATACCAGGCGCCTGTGGCGTCGATCCACCAGTCCATGATGGCGGGAGAAAACAGGTAGATCCCGACGACCAGCAGCAGGACCAATCGATAGATGTACATGTTGGCCTCTGATTGAAAAACTGCGGCGATGTTAACGGATGGCTGGCAGGCTGCAAGCGCCTTCAGTGCAATTGCGCTTCGGCCAGGGTCAGTGTGCGCGGGATCCGGCTGGCATCCCAGTGCTGGATGCCCCAATCCAGCAGTTCCCGTGGGCTGGCGTAGAGCAGTTCATCCCCCGGCATCTGGCCGAGGGCGCGCAGGGCCCTTAATAGCAAAGGTATGGCCTGGTCCGGTGTCAACGGTGGGGAACGGTAGGATTTGCCCAGTTTGTTGCCGTCCGGCTGGATGATCAGCGGCACATGCAGATAGCGCGGCTGGCGCAGGCCCAGCAGCTCTTGCAGGTACAGCTGGCGTGGCGTGGAGTCCAGCAGGTCGGCACCGCGCACGATATCGGTGACACCTTGCCAGGCATCGTCGAGCACCACGGCCAGTTGGTAGGCATACAGGCCGTCGCGACGACGGATGATGAAATCGCCTACATCTCGGCCCAGATGTTGTCGGAATTGGCCTTGTGCGCGGTCGGTGAAATGGTATTCCAGCTCAGGGACCCGCAGGCGAATGGCGGCATCCAGCTGAGCGTGGCCGGCATTGCGGCACAGGCCAGGGTAAATGCCGTTATACGCTTCCAGTTGCTTGCGCGAGCAGGTGCAGGCGTAGGCCAGGCCATGGTTGAACAGGTCGTTCAGCACTTTGGCGTAGGCATCATGCCGCTCGCTTTGTCGGACCAGTTCGCCGTCCCATTCAAAACCATAGCTTTCCAGGGCGTGCAGGATCGCTGCCTGGGCGCCGGGCTCTTCACGGGGTGGGTCGAGGTCTTCCATGCGCATCAGCCAGCGGCCGTGATTGGCGCGGGCATCGAGATAGGAGGCGAGGGCTGCAACCAGGGAGCCGAAGTGCAAATGGCCGCTGGGCGTGGGGGCGAAACGCCCGATATAGGGAGAGGCTGTCATGGCCAGGATATTACTGGAAAACCGCCAAACCCCAGAAACAAAAATGGGGCGTTTGCACGCCCCATTCGTTCAGCCCGGCAGGGATTACTTGCCGACCTGTTTTTCCTTGATTTCTGCAAGGTTCTTGCAGTCCACGCACATGTCTGCGGTAGGACGGGCTTCCAGGCGACGAATACCGATCTCGATCCCGCAGGATTCGCACCAGCCGTATTCTTCGTCCTTGATCAGTTGCAGCGTCTTGTCGATCTTCTTGATCAACTTGCGCTCACGATCACGGGCTCGCAGTTCGAGGGCGAATTCCTCTTCCTGGCTGGCACGGTCGGCCGGGTCAGGAAAGTTGGCGGCTTCGTCCTTCATATGGTCAACGGTACGGTCGACCTCCTGCATCAAGTCCTGTTTCCACTTGTTCAGGATCTTGGTGAAGTGCTCGCGCATGGGCTCGCCCATGTACTCTTCGCCCTTCTTTTCTACGTAAGGTTCGAAGCCGCCGAGACCT
Source organism: Pseudomonas sp. ICMP 8385 (assembly GCF_002699915.1). Classification (NCBI taxonomy): domain Bacteria; kingdom Pseudomonadati; phylum Pseudomonadota; class Gammaproteobacteria; order Pseudomonadales; family Pseudomonadaceae; genus Pseudomonas; species Pseudomonas sp. ICMP 8385. The sequence continues at coordinate 20,200 of NZ_LKBY01000122.1, forward strand.
TGAGTCTGCTGTTGCTTTGCTTGGGTGGACATGAATAGACCGCCTCTCACTCTTCTAATCCATTGCGCAGGATTGCAACATCACCGACACCTGCCGGCCCTGCGGCTGCAAGCGGGCGAACTTACCAGATAGCTTCGGGGTGCGCCACTCCCGGTTGTCGAGGCAGTGTCCTGTTCGTCTGCAAAGCACCGCAGGGCGCCGCGCAGCGGGTGCGTACTGTCTCGATTATGGATTTTAGCCGTTCTGCACAGGGTTGCTGGACGTCTGACGCGGGTCTTGGGGGAATACAGCAGGTTTTGTGGCGCCGGTTGGGTAGAATCGAGGTTTGTATTCAACCGTTAAGGAAGGCTAATGGCCCAGCCCTATAGCGCTCGCAGTCGCGCGATCGAACCTTTTCATGTCATGGCGTTGCTGGCGCGGGCCAATGAGCTACAGGCTGCCGGCCATGACGTGATCCACCTGGAAATCGGCGAACCGGACTTCACCACCGCCGAGCCGATCATCCAGGCCGGCCAGGCCGCGCTGGCCAACGGCAAGACCCGCTACACCGCCGCCCGTGGCCTGCCGGAACTGCGTGAGGCCATCAGTGGTTTCTACCAGCAGCGCTATGGCTTGAGTATCGACCCCGAGCGCATCCTGATCACCCCGGGCGGTTCCGGGGCCCTGCTCCTGGCCAGCAGCCTGCTGGTGGACCCCGGCAAGCATTGGTTGCTGGCGGACCCTGGCTACCCCTGTAACCGGCATTTTCTGCGGCTGGTAGAAGGGGCGGCGCAACTGGTTCCGGTTGGCCCCGAGGTGCGCTACCAACTGACCGCCGACCTGGTGGCGCGTTATTGGGACCAGGACAGCGTGGGGGCCTTGGTTGCCTCGCCGGCCAACCCGACCGGAACCATCCTGGCCCGGGATGAGCTGGCCGGCCTATCCCGCGCGATCAAGGCCCGCAATGGCCATCTGGTGGTGGATGAGATCTATCACGGCCTGACCTACGGCACTGACGCGGCCAGCGTGCTGGAAGTGGATGACGAGGCGTTCGTCCTCAACAGTTTTTCAAAGTATTTCGGCATGACCGGCTGGCGTCTCGGCTGGCTGGTGGCGCCGCCCGCGGCGGTGGGTGAGTTGGAGAAACTGGCACAAAACCTGTACATCAGTGCGCCGAGCATGGCCCAACACGCGGCATTGGCCTGCTTTACCCCGCAAACCCTGGCGATTCTCGAGGAGCGCCGCGCCGAATTCGGGCGCCGGCGTGACTTTCTGCTGCCGGCCTTGCGCGAGCTGGGGTTCGGGATTGCGGTCGAGCCTGAGGGGGCGTTTTACCTGTATGCCGATATCAGCGCCTTGGGTGGCGATGCCTTCGCGTTTTGCCGGCATTTTCTTGAAACCGAGCATGTGGCCTTTACGCCTGGGTTGGATTTCGGTCGCTTCCAGGCGGGTCATCATGTGCGCTTTGCCTACACGCAGAACCTCGATCGCCTACAGGAAGCGGTGGAGCGAATTGCCCGTGGCTTGCGGAGCTGGCAAGTCTGATGCGCTTTCATCCTCCCCTCGAAGAAGGTCGGCTGATTCGCCGCTACAAGCGTTTTCTGGCCGACATCGAAACCGCTGCCGGCGAATTGCTCACTATTCACTGCCCCAACACCGGCTCGATGTTCAACTGCATGGTCGAGGGCGGGCCGGTCTGGTTCAGCCGCTCCAACGACCCCAAGCGCAAGCTGCCGGGCACCTGGGAGATCGCGCAAACCCCCCAGGGCCGGCTGGCGTGCGTCAACACTGCGCGGGCCAACCCGTTGGTCGAAGAGGCGCTGAGGGCCGGGGTGATCACCGAACTCAACGGCTTTACCGCGTTAAAGCGTGAAGTGCCTTATGGCCAGGAAAGAAGCCGCATCGACTTTCGCCTGGACTACCCCGACGGCGCGGCCTATGTCGAAGTCAAAAGTGTCACCCTGGGCTTTGACGGCACGTCTGTCGCGGCGTTTCCCGATGCGGTGACCCAGCGTGGGGCCAAGCATTTGCGCGAACTGGCGCACCTGGCCCGTAGCGGCGTGCGGGCGGTGCAGTTGTATTGCGTGAATCTGTCCGGCATCGATGGCGTAAGGCCGGCCGAGGAGATCGATCCCGGGTATGCCGCGGCACTGCGTGAGGCCAAGGCCGCCGGGGTGCACGTTTTGGCGTATGGCGTGCGGGTCAGTGCGCAGGAAATCTGCATCGATCGCCCATTGCCGGTGCGGCTCGGCGACTAGAGTTGCACCCACAACCCCTGTGCGTCTTCGCGGCCGGGCAGGGGTGTCAGGCTCTGGCCCGCGCAGGGGCCGGCCACGCATTCGCCGCTTTCGATCAGAAACAACGCGCCGTGGGTGGCGCATTGGATCATGCTCGCGCTGGGGTCGAGAAACCGGTCAGGTTGCCATTCCAGCGGGACGCCGCGATGGGGGCAGCGGTTGATATAGAAATACACCCGGCCTTCGCGGCGCACGGCCAATAACTTGCGGCCATCGATATCGAAGCCGCGGCTGCTGTCTTGGGCAAGCTCGTGGGAGGGGCAAAGAAACTTCATGAATACTCTCAGCAGGTACAGATCAAGGGCTGCAGGACAATCCAGGGGTTGCGGGCGAGCCTGGTGCTTGACGTTCAAATGCAAACAATTATCAAATGCCGGCTTCGCCCGTCAGCCGACTGCGTGCTCAGTACGATGCCAGACGGTCACATGACTGGCTCCACCCCTAGGAAGGAAACCCTTTTATGCGCCTGAGTACCAGCGCTATTGCGCTTGTTGTCGGACTGCTGGTCAACCACGTGGCGCAAGCCGCTGAGCTGCCGCAACGCTGGGTCAGCGCCGGGGGGGCGCTGTCGGAGTGGGTGACGGCCCTGGGCGGGGAGTCGAAGCTGGTAGGCGTCGACACCACCAGCCAGCACCCGCAATCGCTCAAGGCGCTGCCCAGTATCGGTTACCAGCGCCAGCTGTCCGCCGAAGGGATCCTGAGCCTGCGCCCGCAGATCCTGATAGGCACCGAGGAAATGGGGCCACCGCCGGTGCTGGCGCAGATCCGCAGTGCGGGGGTGCAGGTGGAGCTGTTCTCCGCGCAGCCGGACCTGCCGACCCTGCAAGGCAACCTGCAACACCTGGGCAAGCTGTTGGGGGCTGAAGACAAGGCTGCGGCCCTGTTCGGTACGTATCAACAGCAACTCGACCGGCAAAAAGCGGCCGTGACCCAGGCGCAAACCCGGCAAAAGGCCCCGGGCGTGCTGCTGGTGCTCGGGCATGCCGGTGGCAAGCCACTGGTCGCCGGCAAGGACACGGCCGCCGATTGGGTGTTGCAACACGCCGGCGGGCACAACTTGGCGACGCACAGTGGCTACAAGCCATTTTCCGTGGAATCCCTGGCGGGGCTGAGTCCTGACGTGCTGGTGTTCTCCGACCGCGCCCTGAGCGGCGAGGCCGCCCGCGCGGCCTTGTTCAAGCAAAACCCGATTCTGGCGAACACCTCGGCGGCCAAGACCGGCCGGGTGTTTGAGTTGGACCCCACCTTGTTGGTCGGTGGCCTGGGCCCTCGTTTGCCAGCCAGCCTGCAAGCCTTGTCCGCCGGGTTCTACCCCGCTAAAACCCAAGCCGCCCCATGACCACTCTGGTTAAACCTCGCGCGCTGTTTATCGGCTTGAGTTTGTTGTGTGCCGTGGCGATCTGGCTGTCCCTGGCCCTGGGGCCGGTCAGCTTGCCGTTGCTCGACACATTACGTGCCGCGTTACGCTTACTGGGCGTGCCCATCGAGGCCCAAGGCCTGGAGCAGGCTGAACTGATTCTGGGGCAGATCCGTTTGCCGCGCACTTTGCTGGGGCTGGCGGTCGGCGGGGTGCTGGCGCTGTCGGGGGTCGCCATGCAGGGGTTGTTTCGCAACCCGTTGGCCGACCCGGGGCTGGTCGGCGTATCCAGTGGCGCGGCGCTGGGGGCGGCGGTGGCCATCGTCGGCGGCGCGGCCTTCGGTGGCCTGCCGGACGCCGTGGGGCCGTATCTGCTGTCGCTGTGTGCATTCCTCGGTGGCCTGGGCGTGACCGCGCTGGTCTATCGCCTGGGGCGGCGCGACGGCCAGACCCATGTCGCGACCATGTTGTTGGCCGGCATCGCCCTGACCGCCCTGGCGGCCTCGGCGGTGGGCCTGTTCACCTACCTGGCGGATGACGCCACCTTACGCACCCTGACGTTCTGGAACCTTGGCAGCCTCAATGGCGCCAGCTACTCGCGGTTGTGGCCGTTGCTGCTGGTCAGTGTCGGTGTGGCGTTGTGGCTGCCGCGCCGGGCCAAGGCGCTCAATGCCTTGCTGCTGGGGGAGTCGGAAGCCAGTCACCTGGGGATCAATGTCGAGGGGCTCAAGCGCGAGCTGGTGTTTTGCACTGCCCTCGGGGTTGGCGCAGCGGTCGCCGCCGCAGGGCTGATCGGCTTTGTCGGGCTGGTAGTGCCGCACCTGGTGCGGCTGCTGGCGGGGCCGGATCATCGCGTGCTCCTGCCGGCGTCGGTGCTGGCGGGGGCGAGTCTGTTGTTATTCGCCGATTTGGCGGCCCGCCTGGCCCTGGCGCCGGCGGAGTTACCCATTGGCATTGTTACTGCCTTTATCGGCGCGCCGTTTTTTCTTTACCTGCTGTTACGAGGGCGCGCCTGATGCTGCGAGTGGAAAACCTGCAGATCCGTCGCGGTCGCAAAACCGTATTGGCCGATGTGACCCTGGACTTGAAACCCGGTGAAGTTCTGGGTGTGCTCGGCCCCAATGGCGCCGGCAAAAGCACGCTGTTGGGCGCGTTGTGCGCGCAATTGCCCGCGGATGAAGGGCAGGTCTGGCTGGACGACCGCGAGCTCAAGGAGTGGCCGGGCGCGCAACGGGCCCAGCGTCTGGCGGTGCTGCCCCAGGTGTCGACCCTGGATTTTGCTTTTCGCGTCGAGGAAGTGGTGGGCATGGGGCGCTTGCCCCATCAGACCGGCCGGGTGCGCGACGATGAAATCATCCACGCCGCCCTACAGGCCGCCGATGTGGGCCATTTGAGCGGGCGCAGCTACCTGGCGTTGTCCGGCGGTGAACGCCAGCGTGTGCACCTGGCGCGGGTGCTGGCGCAACTCTGGCCGGGTGAGGCGGGGCAGACCTTATTGCTCGACGAGCCGACCTCGATGCTCGACCCGTTGCACCAGCACACCACCTTGCAGGCCATCCGCAGCTTCGCCGATCGCGGCGCGGCGGTGCTGGTGATCCTGCATGACCTGAACCTGGCGGCGCGTTACTGTGACCGCATCCTGCTGCTGGAGGACGGGCGGCCCCATGCCCTGGATACACCGGCGCAGGTGTTGCGTCCCGAGCTGCTCAAGGCGGTGTTTGGCCTGGATGTGCTGGTACAGCCCCATCCTGAGCGGGGCCATCCCTTGATCATCGCCCGCTAAAAACCTGTAGGAACCGGCGAGGGCGGTGGGTCAGTTGGCCCATGGGTTACGGATAGATCGATATCGCAGGCACGCCAGCACCCACAAGGAATGTATTCATATGTCCGGGTCATAAAACCCAGGCAAAAAAAGACCCGGCAAGAGCCGGGTCAAATAACCGTGATTAGCCTGATGAGGAGATAAGCTGAGAGTCCGAACCAATGGTCTTTCAGTTATCGGCTGATCTCGCGACCAGTTGTGATAATCATAACGATTCTCATTTGAGAGTCAACATTTGTTTTCATGTCCCTTGGGAGTTTCCTCAAACGCCTGTTTGGAGTCTGCGCAAACACTGGGCTTTCTCAGTTTTTGTTGTGCGCCGACAGCGCTTCCAGCTGGCGATTCAAGGCTTCCTTGCGCTCGGTGGGAATATCATTCCAATGCACATCCATCAAGGCGCCTTCGATGGCATACAGCAGGACTTTGGACGCCCTGAAACCGCGGGTGCGTACCGCCCGGTAGGCGTCCACTGCGCCTAGGCGGCGCAGGTCCGAAGCGCTATGGATGCCCACCGCATGCAGCCATTGCGCCGAAGTCTTGCCAAGGTTTTTCAGGTGTTGCAGCTCATCATTCATCAAGCCTCCTTGCGATGGCCGAATGGTTCGGTGGGTATCGTGACCAGGCAAGCCTGAAAGGAGTGTAGCGCTCAGTAGGAAAAGCGTAGTTCTTTGCTCAGAAACGATGTAAACGCTTCTAAGGCTGGCGCTGGAATCTTGACGGTGGTGGGCGCAAGCCCCCAGCCCGCGTTGCGCGCAGCCGGGGATAAGGGGGGGCTGTCAGCGGGTGCGGTAACGCAGGCGAGTACCGAAATTGACCGACATAAGGATCTCGTCAGCGCTCAATTCGGCCGGGAAGTAAGTGCCCGAAATCTGCGCATGGGCCAGGCTGGCGCCTTCCAGCGAGCAGCCGTGCAGGTCCAGGCCACGCAAGTCGGCCGAACGGAAGTAGGCGTCGGTGAAGTCCACGCCCTCGGCGTCCAAGTGGCGCAGGTCAAGCCCACGGAAGTCGCCGCCCTGCATATCAATGGGGCCATCCTTGGGGCGTTCCTGATTGAAGCCACGGATGTCATCTTTATGCAGCAGCGCGTAGAGCGGAGTATCAAGCAGCTTCGGCTGGCCCATGGCGGCATCTCCTGTTGGATGTATGACGCCATTATAGTGCCACTATTTTAGGCCGTGAGCTGTTAACCGCATCACGGCCGTGAAATATTTCCTACAGCCCTGGCAGGCGCTGGCGGACATGGGCAACCAGCGCGTCCAGCGTCCCGCTTTCATTGGTCTCGACCCGCTTGCTCAGCAGCAGCTCTTCAGTGCTCAGGGGATCGCGGCTGGCTTGTTGCTGTTCAATGACCGCCAGGGTAGCGTCAGACGGATCGTTTTTATCTGCCTGACGTTTCGCCAGCCAACTGGCGATAACGGCCTGCGGTGCATTGCAATCCAGGATCAGGAAGGGCGTACCGGTGGCTTCTGCGACCTGGGCGGCGGCGGCGCGTTGCTCGCGCTTGAGGTAGGTCGCGTCCAGTACCACCGGGAAGCCTGCGCGCAGCACGGTTTCGGCGAGGGTATGCAGGCGGGTGTAGGTCGCGGCGCTGGCGTCTGTGGCATAGATCCCGGCTTGCGGAGTGTTTTCGACCTGTTGCTCGCCAAACAGGCGCTTGCGTTCTACATCGGAGCGCAGGCGAATGGCGCCGAGGGCGTCGACCAGGCGCATCGCTACATGGCTTTTGCCGGTCGCCGACACGCCATGGGTAATGGCCAGGAAGCGCGAGGGGATGGTGCTGTAGCTTTCAGCCAGGTTGGCGTAGTTGCGGTACTGGCGCAGGGTGGTTGCGCGCTCCACGGGCGTTGCCTCGGGCGGCATGCTGAACAGTGCGACCTTAGCCCGCACCAGGGCACGGTAGGCCTTATAGAAGTTCAGCAGCTCCAGGCTCTGGTAATCGCCGGTCAGTTCCAGGTACTGGCTGATAAAGCGCCGGGCCAGGGACTTGAGGCCGCGGTCTTCCAGGTCCATGGCCAGGAAGCCGGTGTCGGCACACACGTCGGTGAAGCGAAACGGCTCGTTGAACTCGATGCAGTCGAAGATCACCACGTGCCCGTCGATCATGGTCGCGTTGCCCAGGTGAATATCACCGTGGCACTCGCGGATAAAACCATTGAGCTTGCGTTGTTCCAGCAGGGGCTTGAGGCGCTCGAAGCTGCTCTCGGCCCAGGCTTGCAGCGCGTCCAGTTGGGCCAGGTCGGCCTTGTCGCTGAGGAACGGACGGATCTGCTCGAAGTTCTGCCGCACCGGCGCCATGACCTCGTGCGGGGTGCCGGCGGGGTGCGCCTCGGGAACCTTGGGCGCGTTGAGGTGGAATTGCGCAATCTGGCTGGCCATTTCATCGATATGGCCGCAGGTCAGCTCGCCATTGGCCTGCAAGGTGCTCAGCAGTTGGCTTTGCGGGAACTGGCGCATTTTCAGCACATATTCGATGGCCGGGCCTTCGCCGCCCAGTTGCGGCGCTTCGACGCTGCCGGTGATCGGCAACACGTCAAGATACAAATCTTGCGTCAGGCGTTGGTTGAGGCGCAGCTCTTCGTTGCAGAAGTGGCTGCGGGCGTCCAATTGGGTGAAGTCGAGGAAGCCGAAGTTCACCGGCTTCTTGATTTTATAGGCATAGGGACCGGTGAGCAGGACCCAGGAAATATGGGTTTCGATGACTTGAAACGCTTCTACCGGATGAGGAAACAGGGCCGGGTTTTGCAGGGCGGCAATCAGTGGCTGGCTCACAGGCGATCCTTCGGAGTCTGGGAAAAGAGTGGAGCGCATTATGGCCGCTCAAGCCGGTCATGCAAACCGCCGTCCGGTTCATGTTGATCATCAATAAAATGCGTATAATCCGCCGCCATGACTCGTACCCGATCTCCCCGCTCCCGTAAAAAACCTCCTTCCCGTAGCCTGCGCCCCTGGCTGGGCTGGGCGCTCAAGCTCGGCCTGGTTGGCCTGGTGGTGATCGCAGGCATCGCGGTCTACCTCGATGCCGTGGTCCAGGAGAAGTTCTCTGGCAAACGCTGGACCATCCCGGCGAAGGTCTACGCTCGCCCGCTGGAGCTGTTTACCGGCCAGAAACTGAGCAAGGCAGACTTCCTGACCGAACTCGACGCGCTGGGCTACCGGCGCGAAGCCGTGGTCAACGGCCCGGGGGCGGCGGCGGTCAGCGGCAATACCGTGGATTTGAATACCCGGGGCTTCCAGTTCTATGAAGGCCTGGAAACGGCGCAACCGGTGCGCGTGCGCTTCTCCGGCGATTACGTGGCCGAACTGTCCGCCCTCAATGGCGGCAAGCTGCCGGTGGTGCGCCTTGAGCCGCTGCTGATCGGCGGGATTTACCCGAAGAACCTTGAAGATCGCATCCTGATCAAGATCGATCAGGTGCCGCCGTACCTGCTGGAAACCCTGGTTGCGGTCGAAGACCGGGATTTCTACAGCCACTGGGGCGTCTCGCCCAAGTCCATCGCCCGCGCGGTGTGGGTCAACACCTCCGGCGGGCGGATGACCCAAGGCGGCAGTACGCTGACGCAACAATTGGTCAAGAATTTCTACCTGACCAGTGAACGCAGCCTGACCCGCAAACTCACCGAAGCCATGATGGCGATGTTGCTGGAGCTACACTACAGCAAGCAGGAGATCCTGGAGGCCTACCTCAACGAGGTGTTCGTCGGCCAGGATGGCCAGCGGGCGGTGCACGGTTTTGGCCTGGCCAGCCAGTTCTTCTTCGGCCAGCCATTGTCCGAGCTCAAGCTGCACCAGGTGGCGTTGCTGGTGGGCATGGTCAAGGGGCCGTCCTATTACAACCCGCGCCGTAACCCGGAGCGGGCCCTGGAGCGCCGCAACCTGGTGCTCGACGTCCTGGAACAGCAGGGCGTCGCCACTGCAGAGCAGGTAGCCGCCGCGAAGAAGATGCCCCTGGGCGTCACCACCCGTGGCAAGTTGGCCGACAGTTCATTCCCCGGCTTTATCGATCTGGTCAAGCGCCAGTTGCGCGAAGACTATCGCGACGAGGACTTGACCGAAGAAGGCCTGCGTATCTTCACCAGTTTCGACCCGATCCTGCAGATGAAGGCCGAAGCTTCGGTCAGCGACACCTTCAAACGCCTGGCCGGGCGTAAAGGCTCGGATGAGGTCGAGGCGGCCATGGTAGTGACCAACCCGGAAACCGGTGAAGTCCAGGCCATGATCGGCAGCCGCCAGGCCAGCTTCGCCGGTTTCAACCGTGCGCTGGATGCCGTGCGCCCGATTGGCTCGCTGATCAAGCCGGCGGTGTACCTCACGGCGTTGGAAAAACCGAGCAAGTACACCCTGACCAGTTGGCTGTCCGACGAAGCGTTTTCGGTCAAGGGCGCCGACGGCCAGGTGTGGAAGCCGCAGAACTATGATCGTCGCTCCCACGGTACGGTGTTCCTGTACCAGGGCCTGGCCCATTCCTACAACTTGTCCACGGCGCGGCTTGGTCTGGAGCTGGGGGTGCCGAATGTGCTCAAGACTCTGGCGCGACTGGGCGTGAGCCGCGAGTTCCCGGCGTTCCCCTCGATGTTGCTGGGCGCGGGGGGGCTGAGCCCGATGGAAGTCGCGACCATGTACCAGACCCTGGCCAACGGTGGCTTCAATACGCCGATGCGCGGGATCCGCAGTGTCCTCACGGCCGAAGGCGAACCGCTCAAGCGCTACCCGTTCCAGATCGAGCAGCGCTTTGACCCGGCCTCCATCTATCTGATCCAGAACGCCATGCAGCGCGTCATGCGTGAAGGCACGGGGCGCTCTGTGTACAGCGTGCTGCCGTCCAACCTGACGCTGGCCGGCAAGACCGGCACCAGTAACGACTCCCGTGACAGTTGGTTCGCCGGTTTCAGCCAGGACCTGCTGGCAGTGGTGTGGCTGGGGCGCGATGACAATGGCAAGACACCGTTCACCGGTGCGACCGGCGCCCTGCAGGTCTGGACCAGCTTTATGCGCAAGGCCGACCCGCTGCCCCTGAACATGCCGCAACCTGACAATATCGTGCAGGCCTGGATCGATCCCCATACCGGTCAGGGCTCCGACGCCAACTGTCCGGGCGCGGTGCAGATGCCGTATATTCGCGGCAGCGAACCGCCAGCCGGCGCGCCGTGTGGCACAGGTGTGCCCACGGATGCGGATTCGGTGATGGATTGGGTCAAGGGCTGGATGAATTAAGCAAAGAGGGTTTCAAGTGAACAAGTGGTTGATTCCAGCTGTTACAACATTGGCTTTGCTCAGTGGTTGCTCCACCGTGCAGCGCGGCTCCATCCCGGTGGTGGATTCCGGCACGGCCGTGTCCAACAATGACCGGATCTCGGCCAATGGCGGTTTTCGCCAGACCGTGGTCACCCGTCCAAACCCTGCCACGACCCAGGCTGTGCCCCAGGATTCCGGGGTGGTGGTGATGGTGCCGGGTGGTGGTGCCACCACGTCTGCGCCGATCAGCTCGGCACCCTGGACGCCGGGCCCGATCACACCGGGGCCGTCGACCTCCGCGCCGATTGATACCGCGCCGGTCAACCAGGGCACCTACAACATGCCGTCGACCCCGAGCGGAATTCCGTCCGCCAATGCCGGCGGCCTGTCTGCCGACGAGCAGTTGGATGGCCCGGTCCTGGCCTTGCTCACCACCGCGCAGCAACAGCAGGCCGGTGGCGACCTGAACGGTGCCTCGTCCAGCCTTGAGCGCGCCCAGCGTGTCGCGCCGCGTGAACCGCAGGTGCTCTACCGCCTGGCACAAGTGCGCATGGCCCAGGGTGACGCCGCGCAAGCCGAGCAGTTTGCCCGTCGTGGCCTGACCATGGCCAACGGTCGTCCTGACCTGCAAGCCAGCCTCTGGGGCTTGATTGCCCAGACGCGCGAGAAGCAGGGGGATGCCGCCGGTGCCGCCCAGGCTCGGCAAAAGGCCAAGGTCAGTCTGTGATGGATGTGCGTTTTCCGGCGATTGCCGAGCAGCTGTTGCTGATAGAGCGTGAATTGCGCCTGGCGGGCTGGTGGGATGAAGTGTCCCCCAGTGCCGAGGCGCTGAGCAGTGTCGAGCCGTTTTCCGTGGATACCCTGGATTTTCATCAGTGGTTGCAGTGGATCTTCCTGACCCGGATGAAACAGATCCTCGAACAGGACCTGCCGCTGCCCAATGCGTCGGGCATCCTGGAGATGGCCGAGATGGTCTACGCCGATCGCCCCCGGGAGAGCCTCGGCTTGCGGTCTGCGCTGAAAAAGTTCGACCAATTGATCGTCGGCGCTCGTTAATTGCCTGACTGCCGGGTTTTTCGGCAGTCTTGCGCACATTTCTACCGCTTGACGACATTCAGGCGAGTTTTATCCCTCCTCAAAGCCCTTTCTTCTACGTTCTCATGCGCTTAGTTGGAAAAAAGCGCAATTATTGCTTGACTTGAAGGGGCTGAAACAGAAGAATCCAAAGTCCGCTGTATCGGGACTGCCAGAAGCAGGCCCGCTCAGCAGATCATGAGGCGCACATCCGCGCCGACCTGTTACACCCGCAACGCGTTACCTCGCGCTGGGTGGGAAAAGCCCGCAACACTTGGGACGATCCCAATACTTGCTCAGTCAGTGCTGACGTAGTCGGCGACCACCGTCGCTCATGCTCTGTTGAGAAGTAAACCTATTAAGACCCGTCGGTTTTCAACGGACGGTATTCTGGCGTTTTAGAGGTGAACAACGTGGAGCTTTTATCTGGCGGTGAGATGCTCGTCCGCTTTTTGCGTGACGAAGGCGTCGACTATATCTACGGGTACCCGGGTGGTGCTCTGCTGCATGTCTACGACGCACTGTTCAAGGAACCGGCGGTCAACCATATCCTGGTTCGCCATGAACAGGCCGCGACCCATATGGCTGACGGTTATGCCCGTGCCACCGGTAAAGCCGGCGTGGTGCTGGTAACGTCCGGCCCTGGCGCAACCAATGCCATTACCGGCATCGCGACTGCGTATATGGACTCTATTCCGATGGTGATCATTTCCGGCCAGGTGGCGAGCACCATGGTGGGCACTGATGCATTCCAGGAAACCGACATGATCGGTATTTCCCGGCCGATCGTGAAACACAGCTTCATGATCAAGCACGCCTCGGAAATCCCGGAAGTCATGAAAAAGGCCTTCTACCTCGCACAGTCCGGTCGCCCGGGGCCTGTGGTGGTCGATATCCCGAAAGACATGACCAACCCGGCGGAAAAATTCGAATACGTCTTCCCGAAGAAAGCCAAGCTGCGTTCCTACAGCCCGGCCGTGCGTGGACACTCGGGGCAGATCCGCAAGGCGGCAGAAATGCTCCTGGCGGCCAAGCGCCCCGTGCTGTATTCGGGTGGCGGCGTGATCCTGGGCGGCGGTTCCGCGCCTTTGACCGAACTGGCCAAGCTGCTCAACTTGCCGGTGACCAACACCTTGATGGGCCTCGGTGCCTTCCCGGGTTCGGATCGTCAGTTCGTCGGCATGCTCGGCATGCACGGCAGCTACACGGCCAACCTGACCATGCACCATGCCGATGTGATCCTGGCCGTGGGCGCGCGGTTCGATGACCGGGTAATCAATGGCGCGAGCAAGTTCTGCCCGAATGCCAAGATCATCCACATCGACATCGACCCGGCGTCCATCTCCAAGACCATCAAGGCCGACGTGCCGATCGTGGGGCCTGTGGAAAGCGTACTGACCGAAATGGTCGCCGCGCTCAAGGACATCGGCCAGGCGCCGAACAAAGAATCCGTTGCCAGCTGGTGGAAGCAGATCGACGAGTGGCGCGGTGACCGCGGCCTGTTCCCTTACGACAAGGGCGACGGCAGCATCATCAAGCCACAGACCGTGATCGAAACCCTGTGCGAAGTGACCAAGGGCGATGCCTTTGTGACCTCCGATGTGGGTCAGCACCAGATGTTCGCCGCGCAGTACTACAAGTTCGACAAGCCTAACCGCTGGATCAACTCCGGTGGCCTGGGCACGATGGGCTTTGGTTTCCCGGCGGCCATGGGGGTGAAGCTGAGTTTCCCGGATACCGACGTTGCGTGCGTCACCGGCGAAGGCAGTATCCAGATGAACATCCAGGAGCTGTCGACCTGCCTGCAATATGGCTTGCCGGTGAAGATCGTCTGCCTGAACAACGGTGTGTTGGGCATGGTTCGCCAATGGCAGGACATGAGCTACAACAGTCGTCACTCCCATTCCTACATGGAGTCGCTGCCTGACTTCGTCAAATTGGTTGAGGCCTATGGCCATGTCGGCATGCGCATCACCGATTTGAAGGATCTCAAGCCGAAGATGGAAGAGGCGTTCGCCATGAAGGATCGCCTGGTGTTCCTCGACATTCAGGTCGACACCAGCGAGCACGTCTACCCGATGCAGATCAAAGACGGCTCAATGCGCGATATGTGGCTGAACAAGACGGAGCGAACCTAATCATGCGGCACATTATCTCCCTGCTTCTGGAGAACGAACCGGGCGCTCTGTCTCGTGTGGTCGGCCTGTTTTCGCAGCGTAACTACAACATTGAAAGCCTGACCGTGGCGCCGACCGAAGACCCGACCCTGTCGCGCCTGACGTTGACCACCGTGGGCCACGATGAGGTGATCGAGCAGATCACCAAGAACCTCAACAAGCTGATCGAAGTGGTCAAGCTGGTCGATTTGTCGGAAAGTGCCCACATCGAGCGTGAGCTGATGCTGGTCAAGGTCAAGGCCACGGGCGCCCAACGTGCCGAGATCAAGCGCACTACCGATATTTATCGTGGGCAGATCGTCGATGTGAGCGCCAGCGTTTATACCGTTCAACTGACCGGTACCAGCGACAAACTGGACAGCTTCATCCAGTCGATCGGGACGGCCTCGATTCTGGAAACCGTACGCAGTGGTGTCACCGGGATTGCCCGTGGCGACAAAGTACTCAGCATCTAACCCAATTAGCGAATGGCCTTACGGCCTGGATATATAGAGGAACCTCATGAAAGTTTATTACGATAAAGATTGTGACCTGTCGATCATCCAGGGCAAGAAAGTCGCCATCATCGGTTACGGCTCCCAGGGCCACGCCCAGGCGTGCAACCTGAAAGACTCCGGCGTCGACGTCACTGTCGGCCTGCGTAAAGGCTCGGCCACTGTGGCCAAGGCTGAAGCCCACGGCCTGAAAGTGACTGACGTGGCTTCCGCTGTTGCGGCTGCCGACCTGGTCATGATCCTGACCCCGGACGAGTTCCAGTCCGCGCTGTACAAGAACGAAATCGAGCCGAACATCAAGAAAGGCGCCACCCTGGCCTTCTCCCACGGCTTCGCGATCCACTACAACCAGGTTGTACCGCGCGCTGACCTCGACGTGATCATGATCGCGCCGAAAGCACCGGGCCACACCGTGCGTTCCGAGTTCGTCAAGGGCGGCGGTATCCCTGACCTGATCGCGATCTACCAGGACGCCTCGGGCAACGCCAAGAACGTTGCACTGTCCTACGCAGCTGGCGTTGGCGGCGGGCGTACCGGCATCATCGAAACCACCTTCAAGGACGAGACCGAAACCGACCTGTTCGGCGAGCAAGCCGTTCTGTGTGGCGGTACCGTTGAGCTGGTAAAAGCCGGTTTTGAAACCCTGGTTGAAGCGGGCTACGCGCCAGAAATGGCCTACTTCGAGTGCCTGCACGAACTGAAGCTGATCGTTGACCTCATGTACGAAGGCGGTATCGCCAACATGAACTACTCGATCTCCAACAACGCCGAATACGGCGAGTACGTGACCGGCCCGGAAGTGATCAACGCCGAATCCCGTCAGGCCATGCGCAACGCCCTGAAACGTATTCAGGACGGCGAATACGCCAAAATGTTCATCAGCGAAGGCGCTACCGGCTACCCTTCGATGACCGCCAAGCGTCGTAACAACGCCGCACACGGTATCGAAGTCATCGGCGAGCAACTGCGCTCCATGATGCCGTGGATCGGTGCCAACAAGATCGTCGACAAAGCCAAGAACTAAGTCGCACGTATCTACAAAAAACGCGGCCTCGGCCGCGTTTTTTCGTTTGAGAGCCGGTTCTGGTATAAAGCTGCATCGTTTGCGGGCGAACACTCGCCGCAAGTGTCTGTCGAATTTTTTCACACCGTTGCAAGGTAAAGTCCATGAGCGAACGTCCCGAAGAGCCAAACCAGGCCTCTGACGCCGAAAGCCTGCTGCCGATCGATGAGCATGTCGAAGAAGGGCATGACGCACAAGGCCGCAAGGTCCGGCATCGTGGCATCTATCTTCTGCCCAACCTGTTCACCACGGCGAACCTGTTTGCCGGTTTCTACTCCATCATCAATTCCATGAGTGCCCAGAGCGCGCTGGCGGCAGGTGATGCGGCGAGCGCGAGCAAATACTTCGGTTTTGCGGCCATTGCGATCTTCATTGCGATGGTGCTCGACGGCCTTGATGGTCGCGTAGCGCGGATGACCAATACCCAAAGTGCCTTTGGTGCCGAGTACGACTCGTTGTCGGACATGGTTGCCTTCGGGGTTGCGCCGGCGTTACTGGCATTCGCCTGGGCCCTGGGGGATATGGGCAAGGTCGGCTGGATGGTTGCCTTCATCTATGTCGCCGGTGCCGCATTGCGCCTGGCTCGCTTCAACACCCAGGTGGGGACGGCGGACAAGCGCTACTTCATCGGGCTGGCCAGCCCGGCTGCGGCAGGCGTGGTGGCGGGTATCGTCTGGGCGTTCAGTGATTACGGCATCCAGGGCTCCAAGATGTCGTTCCTGGTGGCGTTGATGGTGGCGGCAGCAGGCATGCTGATGGTCAGTAATATCAAGTACAACAGCTTCAAGGAGCTGGATCTCAAAGGGCGCGTACCGTTTGTGGCCATTTTGGTGGTGGTGCTGGTGTTCGCCGTGGTCTTCAGCGATCCACCGCGCATTCTGCTGCTGGCATTCCTGGTGTATGCGGCGTCGGGGCCGATTCAGTACCTGTTGCATCTGCGCCGGGGCAAAACATTGCCTTAATGTAATTTCCCCCATACTCCGCAGTCTATTGGTGCATCAGTTCTCCAATGCTGCGGAGTTGCCATGTTAATCAAGTTACCCAAAGCGTCCGACTGCCACGAATCGGATGTCACCCCGCAATCCCTCTATTTCTCCCGCCGCAGTTTGCTTGGTGGCGCGCTGGCTGGTATTGCTGCCAGCAGCCTGCCGCGTTGGGCAAGTGCGGCTGATGCTGCGCGTTATGCCGATGTCGAGCCTGGCAAGGCTCCCGGCTGGTTTGTCGAGAAGCTGCCTGGCACGCAATGGCAGGCGGTGACGGTCAAAGACGAGGCCATCACGCCGTTCAAAGATGCGACCCATTACAACAACTTCTATGAGTTCGGTACGGACAAGGGCGACCCAGCGGCGAATGCCGGTTCCCTCAAGACCGAGCCATGGAGCGTCGTGATTGATGGTGAGGTCGCAAAACCGGGGCGTTACGCCCTGGAAGACTTCATGAAGCCCTATCAGTTGGAAGAGCGAATCTACCGTCTACGCTGTGTCGAGGCGTGGTCGATGGTCATTCCCTGGATAGGCTTTCCCATATCGGCTTTGCTTAAACAGGTGGAGCCGACCTCCAGGGCCAAGTACATCCGCTTTGAAACCCTGCAGGACCCCAAGAGCATGCAGGGCCAGCGTTCAAGTTTCGGCCTGATCGACTGGCCCTATATAGAAGGGTTGCGCCTGGATGAGGCGATGAACCCTTTGGCGATCCTGGCCGTGGGCATGTATGGGCGGGAATTGCCCAACCAGAACGGCGCGCCGCTGCGTTTGGTGGTGCCGTGGAAGTATGGCTTCAAGAGTGTGAAGTCCATCGTGCGGATCAGCCTGGTCAGCGAGCAACCCAAGACCACCTGGCAAAGTATTGCAGCGGATGAATATGGGTTTTATGCGAATGTGAATCCTACGGTCGATCACCCGCGCTGGACCCAGGCGCGGGAGCGGCGTCTGCCTAGCGGCTTGTTCAGCCCGAATGTGCGCGAGACGCAGATGTTCAATGGCTACTCGGATGAGGTCGCTTCTCTTTATACGGGCCTTGATCTGCGGAAAAACTACTGATGCGCTACCCCATCTGGCGCCTCGGCGTCTTTATCGCAGTGGCGGTGTGGCCGTTGTACTGGTTGTATGAGGCTTGGAGTCTCACCTTGGGGCCTGATCCCGGCAAAGTGCTGGTGGATCGCCTGGGGTTGGGAACCCTGATCCTGTTGCTGGTCACACTAGGGATGACGCCGCTGCAAAAGTTGAGCGGTTGGGCGGGGTGGATCGCCGTGCGCCGGCAGTTGGGGTTGTGGTGCTTTGCTTATGTGGTGCTGCACCTTGCGGCTTATTGTGTATTTATCCTTGGGTTGGATTGGTCGCAGTTGGGCGTCGAGCTGCGCAAACGCCCCTACATTATTGTGGGAGCGTTGGCGTTCCTGTGCTTGCTGGCGTTGGCGGTGACATCCAATCGCTATAGCCAGCGTCGATTGGGTACCCGTTGGAAGAAGTTGCATCGCCTGGTGTATGTGATTCTGGGGCTTGGTCTGTTGCATATGCTGTGGATTGTGCGTGCCGACCTGAAGGAGTGGGCTATCTATGCTTCTATAGGAGGGCTGCTTTTGGTCCTACGGATTCCACCGGTGATGCGCCGAATTCCCCGCCTTATTGCTAAAAAAGCACCTTCTGCAACAAAAGCGTAATTAACGCTTGACGGCAGATTCTGGAAGTCTATAATTCGCCCCACTTCCGGCGCAGTCGAAACGGAAAATTCCTTGGTAAACAAAGAGTTACGCAGAATTCGACAGCGAGTTGCTTCAGTCCATCGAAGCCCAGAAGGAGTTAGTAGAGCAATGTTGTTTGGCTCTATTAACGTTTCGATCCTCTCGGTCGAAAGCGGAGAAAAAGAGGTGTTGACAGCAGCGTGTAACGCTGTAGAATTCGCCTCCCGCTAACGAGAGATCGGAAGCGC
>NZ_LKBY01000123.1:0-38455 GCF_002699915.1 Pseudomonas sp. ICMP 8385
CTCGGCGTCGGCGAAGGTCATCTGCTTCATCGGGAAACTCGGTGGGTGGGGTCGCGGTATTTTGCCAAATCAGAAAGTCTTTTTCAGAGTTTCCTTAACTACTGCAGCGTAGCGCCACAACAATTCTTGGGTACGCCAAACAGCGCACGTTGAGTCACCGCGCCCAAGTCAATTTCAAGGGCAATCGCTTTTTCCTTGCCAATGGCCCGCACCGGACCCAGCCGGGCGATGACCAGGCCTGCCCGGATCAACATCCGCTCTACCGCAACGGTTGTCACCGTCACATAACGCTGGATATGTTGCTCGATGCCATAGGCAACGATGGCCTTTACAGCCTCCAGGGTAAAATCGGAAAACCCCTTGTTACCAGGGTATCGAGGTGTCACGGCAAATCGACTGAGCTCCCATACCTGGGACGAAACCGGCGCAGGCCGTCCTTCCAGCAGTTCGGAGAAAGTGTCCCTGAGCATATACGGGCCTGTCGTTGGCAAGATACGCCAGCATCCTTTGATCTCACTGCCTCCAACATCCTGGATCAGCATGTAGAGAGGTTCCAGTGCGTCATAGCCATCAATTTCCATATCGGCAATGATCGCGACATCCCAGCCCTTACGCTTTTTAAAAACATCTGCGCGCAACCTATGCATGGCGCACAGTTGCTCACTGTCTATTTCATGCCGCCGGCCGATTGTGAAATGCACTGGATTCCCTCCCTGCGATTACTTAAACCTCAATCTATCCACCTTCACCGGACTGTCACACTAGCAGGGTAACCAGTTGCGCTGGTTTTGGATCCAATGCATGATGGCCGGTTACCCCGCCCCGTGAACCCACCGCCTGGAGGGCTCTGGGGGCGCTAGAGGCTGATCAGCCCGAGCGAAACCGCCTTGACCGCAGCCGCTCGGCGGGACGCAACGCCAAACTTGGTGTTGATGCTCGCAAAGTGATAATTGATATTGGCCTCCGAACAACCACAGATCCTGGAAATATCCCACGAGCTTTTCCCGACGGCACACCACTTGAGAATCTCTTTCTCACGACTTGTCAGGGAAATCACCTTGGCACCATTCAACTTGCCCGCATTGTCCAAAGCACTTTGCAAAATCACGTCTTTAAGAATAGACAGCTTCGGAATCATGGCATTGATATGCCGAGTTGTGCCCGCAATATCCTGGGCATCAACCGCCAGGCTGAAAGTACCGAACTGCCCCTGCGGCCCATGCAGGGGAAATGTAACCCCCCGGGAAAGTCCATAAGCGCTGGCCTCTTCCCGAAACTCACGTTGACGCGGGGTGCAATACAACGACTCATCCCAGACAACGGGCCGGACGTTTTGAAACGAATAAATCACCACCGGATCAATCGTGGCATAGCGCAATTGATCATATTGACTTCGCCAGGCCATGGGATAGTTGCTGACAATCATCGCCGTACTCAACTCGGCATCATATTTTGGCAACAACCCGATCAGGACTCGGGAAAACCCGTACTTGTCGTTCATTTTTTCAATAGCTGAAAACCACTGTTCCTGGGTTTCCAATTTATTCAATCGCGCAAGCTCATCAATAAAGTCCATTTGATGATCACCTTAGGTATTGTAGTAATTACCCGACCAATTACTGGTGGATTCCTAATAATGATGGCTATAAATACGACTTTAACTTATGGCCAATAGCACCGATGGATCAGCCCTGCCATAGGCAATGCAGATAAGTACCTTGTGATATATGTACTTCTACGAAACACTTGGCATCCATGCACACTCACAGCTCCTGATATAGCCTGATCATTGCGAACCGACGATGAGCAAGCTAGCTGAGGTATACGACCTTCGCAAGCACCCAGGCAATCGACGGTTACCGCTGGACTTTTCAGCGCCACCTGAGGATTCAACGATACATATGAACCAAGTGACCTTGCCGGTGACGGATAGGCCGGATTGGATGTTTTGGGGGGGGCGTGGGATGGGGGGTTATTGCGCCGAGAACGTCTGAAGGTATGCCAGCAGATTCTCGATCTTCTCCTGATCGCTGATCCCCCAGAAAATCATGCGGGTGCCGCTCACCACTTTCTTCGGGTTCTCGATATAGGCCGCGAGGGTTTCCCGCGTCCACACCACGCCCGAATTTTTCATCGCGTCGGAATACTGATAGTCCGCCGTGCTCCCCGCCAGCCGCCCGATCACCCCGTTGAGCTGTGGCCCGAAACCGCCGCGCGCGTTGAGCCCGACACTGTGGCAACCGCCACAGGTCTTGGTGAACAGCCTGGCGCCGGCCTCGGCATCGCCTGCTGCCGCCGCCGAAGTGTTGAAGCACATGGCAGTGAATAAAAGGGTCAGCAAGGCAGCGAGCTTCATCGCGGGCTCCAGGCAGCAAAAGCGCGATTATGCCTGTTGTTTACTGATCCTCGTCCACGTTGTTGAAGCGTGCGCGGTTGATCTGCCAAGGCAGGGCGGGCTGCGAGCGGATTTTTTTGTGTTTGCCACGGCTGAAAACGTGCGTTTGCAGTTCCAGGAAGTGCCGGTCGCGCCCGACCGACTCAAAGGTCACGACAAAGAAAATCAACGGCGTGCTGGCCTTGGCCCAGAGTTTGGAAGCCTTTTCGATAGCTTCGGGCAAATGGCCTTTGGTGCTGTAGGACACAAACGTGGAGAACGCCGCCTTTTCATGGCTTTTAAACAGTTTGCTGATTTCATCCACTTTGTCGTTGTGGGACTGGACCCATTCCCATTCGACGTTGGACAGAATGCTCTTGTCTGGGTATTTCAGGACCGCATCCGTGCGCCCGCCCTGTTCAAAATAAGCACGTGCACCGAGCAACTTGGCGCATTGGCGCATCACCAGCCCCACATGAATGGTCCAGCCGGCACGGTTGGTGACGGCATCGACCTCCACCGGAAAATCCTGATACCACAGGCAATTGAACAGGGTGATGAAGTCGCGCTCGATCCGTTTCATTTTTCTTCCTTAAATGTCGACCAGGTAAATAGCAAAGAGCCATCATTCTAAATCAACCGAAGAAAAATCGCGCCCTGCCCCCGCACAACACTGGGGCACAGCCATTTAATTGCCATCATCCCCGACCTCTATTTGCATGCGCACTGTCCGACAGCTCGATGAGAACCATGGTGGTCGGTGCCAGTACCTGCTCAGGCCGAATCTTCAGACAGCCAGATAGAGCGCCATCAGGCACAACGGCACCAACACCAGCCCCAGCAGCATCAACACCACCACACTCATGGCGTTGGTCCGGGGCGTGCCGACGTGGCTGACAAAGCCCATGCACAACCGTCGTAGCAGGTCAGCACCTCGAGCAAATTGATAGGCCACGCTGATGGTCACCAGTGAGAGGGTTCCGGTAACCGCGCAGTAGAACAGGATCGGCTCGGGCATGAAGTAACTGGAGATAAGGCCTTCGGACGTGGCGTAGATAAACGTCACGGGCTGAAACAGCGCTATGGAATACAGCACATTACGCAGCGGGTTGAACGCAATCGTCGGTCGCACTTCGTCGGCGGGCAACAAGGCATACAGCTCGTTCGCATCCGACCAGCGAAACCAGTAGACCGCCACGCTGAACAGCAGGTAGGCCAAGGCAATCGTCGCCGAAAAGCACCCCAGGAACCGCCACGAACCAAACCCGCGGCGCGTCCCCACGTTGATGCTCCATTTGGTCAACTGGATGGTCACGCAGTCGATCACAATCGCCACCATGTGAGGAGGTTCTAGATATGGCACTGGTAGGAAGTCAGTGGGATGAGCCGGGATATAGCGGGAGATTGTGTGACGGCCAGGTCCTACATGTGAGGAGGTTCTAGATATGGCACTGGTAGGAAGTCAGTGGGATGAGCCGGGATATAGCGGGAGATTGTGTGACGGCCAGGTCCTACAAGGGCTCCAGGAAGACGGCGATCCTAAAACTAGTGCCAAAGCAGCGCGAAGAAATAAACAGGCAAAATCCGGCGAGGGCACTGCATGCGGGCGGGTTTAGCGAAACCTTTGGCACCGAGATGTCGGCGCCATCTCGGTAGCGTGATATTAAACCTTGTATCTCAAATCCAACCGCCTGCCCAAACTACCCGCCCGACAATCTCCAAGTCGTTCAGGTTCTCTTTAGAGACCGTCATGGTCTGATAGGCCGTATTGGAGCTGATAACCGCGACGCCGCCGCCTATCTGGCGTTGCAGCCGTTTGGCGTATAGATGGTCATCCAGGCGGATAACATAAACAGCTTCGCCCTCCAGACTGTTGCGGCAATGGTCAATCAATACGGTGTCACCATCGCTCAACAATCCCTCCATAGAATCACCGTCAACGCGAATAGCCGATAGCTTAGACGGTTCCAGCCCCTGCTTACGCAATGAGTAAGTGGTAAACGCCAAGTGTGTAAGAACCCGCGCACCCTCCGTCCAAGCCCCATGTCCAGCGCTGCAACGAGCGTCATACAACGGGACATAGCTGTAAGTATCATCCTCAATTACGAGTGATGCCTGCTGCTGCTCACCGAAAGCTAGCCACATCGGTGACACACCAGCGGCCTGGGCGATCTGTTCCAGCCTATCTAAGGTTGGATATGTCTCTCCGCTCAGATAACTGCGTATAGCCCCTTCAGAAAGACCTGAGTCGCGCGCAAAAACGCGCGCAGCTCTTGTGCCCATCGCCTCCTTAAGTCTTTCACGGAAGCATCCGATTGCCTCCGTTGGAATCGGATGCTGCGTTCCTGAAGCATCCGTTTTATCCGATTCCCTATAAGTCATTGATTTATCTCGTTTATTCATTTTTCTGAGCGCGCAGCGCATAAAAAAGAATCGGATGCTCATTTTTCCGATTGATATGCGCGATTATCCGCGCTATGTTTATCCGCAAGAGGACGTTAGACGTCCAAAAAAAACCACCCGTGAAGATGGTTCAAAACTATGAGCGATATCGACATGCCCACTGATCCTAGCAACCGATGGGAGTGGATCAAATACCAACTCCGTGTTCGCGGCACTTCGATGGCAGAACTCGCACGGCAGCTGGAAGTAACCCCTCGTGCAATCCGTAACGCCAAAAGCACCCCTTATCCGCGTATCGAGCGGTCTCTAGCTCGTGCCTTATGCCTTGAGCCTGCGGATATTTGGCCTGAGCGTTGGAACGCTGATGGCACTCCGCATAGACAACGGCCGGGACGCGCGGAAATAAACACGTCCTGCATCAAGGATACCGGACTACAGCCATTTGGACACTGTAAAGCGGCAAGGAGTGCCTGAACATGCGTCGCATAAAAGATGACAGAACATTAGACATCTTCTCTGTTCCCCAGCCGGTGCTGTCTATACCGGGGCTCGGCAACTACGCCGCCCAAGTCAGCGAGCTTGTGAGTGAAATCCTCAAGGAGTCCGAACTGGACCGCTACGAGATCGCTGCTCGTATGTCTCGGCTGTCAGGTGATGATGTCAGCAAGAACATGTTAGACGCTTGGTCGAGCCCTGCCCGAACCGATCACAACCTTCCTCTATATAGAGCTGCATTGCTGGAAGAAGTTTGTGCAAGTCATGTCCTCACTAATTGGCAAGTACATCTACGGGGCGGCCGCGTGGCGTATGGTCGCGACGCGCTGAACGCGGAGCTTGGCCGACTGGAACGTCTTCGCGACGACGCCGGCCGTAAAGCCCGTGAACTTAAGCGGGTGCTGGGTGACGCCAATGCTTAGTCACTACACCTCAAAAGAGTTGGCTGGAATGCCTGGCCTGCCCGGAACGCCCAATGGTGTGCGGATTAAAGCTTTGCGTGAGAGCTGGCAAAGCCAGCGGCGGGTTGGTACGAAAGCCATGGAGTACAGCTTCGACACCCTGCCAAACGAAGCCAAAACAGCGCTCATTGAAGCCTCTATTAACCAGGCCGCACCAGCTCCCGAACCTCTGGCGCTCTCAATCATGGCGCTACATTCGGCCACAGTCCGGCGTGTTGAAACTCTTGAACACCTGTTACTTACGGCATGCGATGAAGTTCTTGAACTAAAGCGCCTCCTAGGAGGTTGCCATGCGTAACTGGTTTACTGCTCAGGAGCTGGCAGGGCTGCCTGGAATGCCTGGCACAGCCCGTAATGTCAAAGCACTTGCTTCCCGTTGTCACTGGGAAGGCCAAGGCCGCCTCGGCAGTAAGGCTGTCGAGTACCGTTTCGCGGCACTGCCGCCAGAAACCCAGGCTGCTTTAATCGCAGCATCGATCACTGAAGCTGCACCAGTGCCGTCGCCCGTCACTGGCCTTACATCTACTGAGCGTGACCATATTTCGCCGTCACGCTTGAACGAAGATCAACGCTCAGTTATGACCGCTCGCCTGGCCTTTGTGCGTGAAATCGAGCGCATGAGCCAGACAATTAGCCAGCAACGGGCGATCAACACGCTAGTGTCTCTTGCGAAAGCTGAACAGCTCACTTCGTACCTGGCTGGTCAGGTCCTGCGCGCCAACGACCGCAAGACTGGCGACCGCTCTTTGAGTGAACGCACACTCAAGCGTTGGCTGGGCGACTATCGCAAAGACGGTGAAATAGGCCTGGCCCCAGCCCGGCGCCAAAAGGATATGAGCTTGCCTTCATGGTCGGCAGCATTCCTGGCCTGCTATCAGCGCCCGACCAAGCCCAGTGTCGAAGCGGCCTATGCCGAGTTCGCTCTCAAGAACCCGGCCGACCGCCCAAGCATCCACGTAGTTCGCCGGTTCCTCAATAAGTTGAGCGCCGAAGCCCGCGAACGCGGCCGTCGTACTCCGCAGGAACTCAAAGCGCTACAACCGTTCAAGCGTCGTTCTACCAAGAACATGTACCCCTGCGACGTATTCACTGCCGACGGCCACAAGTTCGACGCCGAGGTGTTGAATCCACGCACCGGCAAGCCTTACCGCCCGGAAGCAACCGCTGTCCTCGATGTTGCAACACGCAAAGCCTTGGGCATTTCCATTGGTGAAGCCGAGTCCACCATCGGCGTAATGGACGCACTGCGTGACGCTATGCAGCACGGCATGTTTGCCATGTTCTACGTCGACAACGGCTCAGGCTTTGCCAACGACACCGTCCGTGAAGTGGTCGACCGTCTCGGCGGCACCATGACCCACGCGCTGCCTTACAACAGCCAGGCGCGAGGTCTTATCGAGCGTTCCCACCAGACTATTTGGGTCAACGCAGCCAAGAAGTTGACCAGCTATATCGGCGCCGACATGGACAAACATGCGGGCACGAAAGTGCATCGGATTGGCCGCAAAGAGCTGCGCGAAACCGGCCGTACCCGCTTGATTCCGACCTTCGCCGAGTTCATGGCCGGTGTCGAATACGAGATTGAAACCTACAACAACAGTCCGCACAGGGGGCTCGCCAAATTCCGCGACCCGCTGACCGGCAAGCTGCGCCACATGAGCCCGAACGAGGCGTGGGAAGCCGCACGCGCCGAAGGCTGGGAACCAATTATCGCTCCTGCCGAGTTGCTCAATGACCTGTCGCGCCCACAAGTCGTACGTCCCACCCGTCGGGGTGAGGTCACTTGGGCGGGCGAAACCTACTTCCTTGACGCACTACGCAGCTTTCACGGCGATGACATCCGCCTGGCCTACGACGTGCGTGATGCCTCCCGCGTTTGGGTTCGCACGCTCGATGGTGAATTGATTGGTGAAGCCCTGGTGGACGGTAACGCCAGCGACTACATGCCAAAAGCCATGATTGAGAAAGCCTACGACAAGCGCGAAAGCGGCCAGATGAAGCGTGCCGTGGACAAGCTCGAAACCTTGACCGGCAAGCGCGTAGAAATGATCGCACCGACTACTGCGCCATCGGCACAGCTGAGTCTTGAGCAAATGGCCGAAGCCCGGCGTTTCGCCGAGCTGTCAGCACCGAAACCTCAAGCCTTCGACCTGCCAACCGACCCAACCGCCCGATACCGCCTCTGGCTCCAGATCGACGCCCGCATCGCCAGCGGCGAATCGCCGACGCCCGAGGAAATGCAGTGGCACGCCCGCTACCCGCAACACCCGGACTTCAAATCCATTCAGCAAATGTTCGCGTTCGCCGACCAGGCCCGCGCTTAACCCAAGAAGCCCGCTACCCGCAACACCCGGACTTCAAATCCATTCAGCAAATGTTCGCGTTCGCCGACCAGGCCCGCGCTTAACCCAAGATCTTTAGGAGTCGCATTATGAGTGTTACAAAAATCGTTCCCCTGACCAATGTCGGCCTCTTGTCCGCCGCCATCGGCCGAGCCCACGACCGCCCGGCAGGCCTGCCTGGCATGGTGGTGATGTACGGCGCAAGTGGGCTGGGTAAAAGCGTGGGCGCTGCCTTCGCCGCCAACCAACATCGCGCCTACTACGTGGAGTGTCGCGATACCTGGAGCAAGAAAGCTTTCCTGCTCGCCATCCTGCGCGAAATGAGTATCCAGCCAGAGCGCACTTTGTCGCAGATGGTCGACCAGATCGCCGAGCAGCTATCCCGCAGTGGTCGCCCACTGCTGATTGACGACGTGCAATACCTGCTGGAAAAGGCCGTTGCCAACGTCTTGACCGATATCTACAACGCTAGCCAAGGGACCATCGTTCTGATTGGTGAAGAACGTGTACCCGCCAGCCTGGCTAAGTTGGAACGCCTGCATAACCGTGTCCTGGAGTGGGTACCTGCACAACGTGCCACCCTCGACGACCTGCGCGCCTTGGCCCACGCCAGCTATCCAAATCTGCGCTTTGCCGATGATCTGTTAGAGGATTTGCGGACTAAAGTCGGTGGGTGCCTTCGCCGTGTCGCGGTCAACCTGTACCGGGTGTACAGCGAAACCCAAGCCCAGGCCATCGACAGCATCGACCTTGCCGGTTGGGGCGCACGCGGTTGGTTTACCGGCGAAGCGCCGTCGCGGAGGGCTTGAGCTATGGGAATCAGAGCCGATCTGGTGATGGTGGGAGGAAAGCCCCCACGCCAACATATTTGGGAAGCCATTCGTGCCATCAACGCCAGCCCTAAAGAGCTGACGACTTACGCTGTTGCTCGAAAGTCGAACCAGGACGACCAAACCGTACGTGGCTATTTTCGAGACATGGAAAAGGCCGGCATTGTCAGCAAAATTCGCAACGTCGGGCGCTTCGATGCCGAGTGGGAACTCCTTAAAGACGAAGGCGTTGAAGCCCCGCGCATTACCCGTAGCGGCAAAGTTTCCAAGTATGCAGCTGGTGCCGAGAACGTCTGGCGGGCATTGCGCATCCTGGGCGAGTTTAGCGCTGCCGAGGCCGCCGTGGCCGCCAGTGTCAACGGCGTGTCCATTAGTGAATTTGGCGCTCATGTGTATTTGTCAGGTCTGGCAAAGGCTGGCTATGTGACACGTCGAGGCGGCACGCCTGGTGTTAAAACTCGTTTCCGCCTGGTTCCGTCTCGGTACACCGGCCCCAAACATCCGATCTATCAGCGCGACTTTCACCAGGTCTATGACCCGAACCTGGATCAGGTCGTGTGGCGCAAAGCTGATCTGGAGGTGGCCGAATGAACCAGGTCAACCTGTCCGCCTGGGGCAACGAAGTGCCGTTATTCGTGCGCTTGCTTGCCGCTGAGGTAGCCGCCAGCAACAAAACCAAGGCCAGCCAGCGCATTGGCATGAGCCGCACGGCCGTCAGCCTGATTCTATCCAACCGCTATGCATCTCCCAGCACGGCGGGCGTGGAGCGGCGCGTGATGGAAACCCTGGGTCGCATTGAATGTGTCGCCCTGGACCAGACCGTCACCTCTGACCAGTGCCAAAGCTACCGCGAAAAACCGGCACCGACTCACAACCCCCAGGCGATGCAGCACTGGCGCGCCTGCCAACACTGCCCAATCAACCCCGACTGCTGCAACCAGGAGAACGCCCATGCTCGCCTCCACTAACCGCACGCCATTGAAAGTCCTGACCCCGACCCTGGCAGACCGTCTGCGGGTGTTTAACGCCGCCGCCCGCAATTTGCAGGCCCATGGCATCCGCGTGCAGGCGTTTCACCCTGCAAACAATCTCTTGGTGATCACTCCCGAGTCAGGTCAGCGCCTGATCAACCTCGGCCATACCGATGGCTACCAACGCCACGGCACGGCCGGCAGCACCCGTTACAACGTGCAGTTTCAGGGCGTGACCCTGGAATGGCGCGAACCCATTAGCGCCGCCCGTCCTGCTGACTGGTCGCGCCCGACTCTCCACTGAGGAACCTTGCAATGACACAACAACAAACCATTCCCGAAGGCTACCGCGTCGATGCTCAAAAGCGGCTGATCCCGGAAAGCATGATCAAACCTATCGACCTGGAACGGGACACCCTGGTACTTGGCCTGGTTGAAAAAGCCCGTGCTGCCAACGAGGTTCTGGCGAAGTTCAAGGCCTCGGCTTTCGGTGATATCGAAGCCTTTGTGGAACTAAGCGCCGAGCAGTACGGCGCACAGATCGGCGGTAAGAAAGGCAATGTCAGCCTGATCAGCTTCGATGGGCGCTTCAAGATCATGCGCGCCGTCCAGGAAAGCATCGCCTTCGACGAACGCCTCCAGGCTGCGCGGGCGTTGATTGACGAATGCCTACGCGACTGGACCACCGGGGCACGCCCCGAAGTGGTCACGCTGGTGAATGACGCCTTTCGGACTGACCAGAAAGGCGACATCCGCACGGCCCGCGTCCTGGCATTGCGCCGTATGGAAATCACCGATGAACGCTGGCAGCGCGCCATGCAGGCCATTGGTGACGCCTGCCAGGTGGTTGGCTCCAAGTCCTACATCCGTGTGTATCAGCGTGTAGGTGATACGGAGCAGTACGAACCTATCAGCCTTGATATCGCGGGGGTTTGATATGGCAGTTCGTACCAGCAAACCGCAACAAATGGCCGTAGTCACCCTGGGTTATCGGGACTACCTATTGCCCCAAGCATCTGCCCTCAAGGTGCTTGATTTGATGAGCCAGGCGCTGGAAGTCGACTCAGACTTTTCAAGCCGCAAGCAGCGTTATCGGGTTGGTGAAGCGCCAGAGGTTTCGCTTGTCGTGATCAAAAGCGATCAGTTGGACCTGCCTAAATCTGAGTTGACATCTGCATCGAGCAGAGCGCGCAAACCGCTTCTGTTGAATTAGAGGGGACATTGAAATGAAAAAAACCATCACCGCCTATTGCTTTGCTTCCGGTCATATCGACTTTGGAGTCAGTGTTCCTGAAGGAGCCATTGCTCTCGCTGTGGGCGAAGAAAAGATAGTGCGCGACATCGTTACCGTAAGCGCTCGACTGTCTCGGCTAGACAACGAAACGATCTTTGTTCCCGGTGTGCCAGAGGCTGAGAACCAGCGCGAAGGCATCACGGCCGTGGCGCGCTTTATCCAGTGGCTTGCCAAAAGCAATCAACCCGGCTTTCGAGCATTGGGGGCCTGACCATGCAGCGCTATCACGACACCCGCAGCGATCCGCTGCCAATTCACTCGCCGCAACACGAGACTGACCGCGCCAACCTCGACCGTCTGACTGAGCAGTTCTTGGGACGTGGCGGAAAAATCCAGAAGATCGGCCACCAGATGAGCAGCGCACCTGCGAGCTTCACCATTAACCCCGAGCGGTCGCCGGTCTATGCGCACTTGTTTGCTCCTGTGGCCGTGGATATGCCCTCTGTAGCCGCCGTGCCCGCCGAGACAGAGGAAAGCCCACCGGACACCCGCAAGCACGCTGCATTGATCATGGCGGACGCAGCCCTGGGCAACTCCCCCAAATGGATTGCTCGCAAACACCACATGACCGAAAAGTACGTGCGCCAGGTGGCTCGCGATTACCACATCACCTTCCACACTCAACGATAGGAAGCCCCATGGCAAAGATCACAATCACCCTGGAGGACCGCACCGAAGGCAGCGGCAAGCCCTCCGTCACCGTTGATATGACAGGCGTACCGACCAGCCCCCTGGGTGCCCCCCGGCAGACGGAAGCCGTGCGACTTTCCAACAAGCTATTCGACCTGGTCGCCAGCGAAAAAATGTTGGGTTCCATTCCAGCCTGCCGCTGGCAACCCACCACCATGACCCTTCAATAAGCGAAACCGCCTCAGCTTGCTGGGGCGGTCTGCCGGACGTGGTTGTCCGGTACTGATGAGCAGCCCCCCATGACAGACGAATCACCCACACAGCGCAAAACCCGCCTGGCTCGCGAGCGTAAACGCGCCCAGCGCAAGCGCGACAAGGACAAGCGCCTGGCTATGGGCGCTAGCAAACTCAAGATGGAAATTTATAGCGGCACCAGGAACGAAGTGGAACAGATCCGCAGCGCCGGGGCGTTCGATGAAACAGAACACGCGCTCACCATGGCTATTCATGGTGTCGCCGCACTGTCCCGAAACGACCCGGCCGCGTTCCAGGCCCTGATCAAAGGAGGAAGACAATGAGCACGCGAAACCTGCAACTGAGCAAAATCCATATCGCCAAAAAGGATCTGGGACTGGATGACGAAACCTACCGCGCCTTACTGGTCCGAGTGGCCGGTGTGCGTTCAGCCAAAGACCTGACCCCACGCCAGACCGGCGCAGTATTGGCCGAGTTCGCCCGGTTGGGCTGGGCGTCAGCACCGGCTAAAAAGCATGGCCGCAAAGCGCCGGAACCTGCGCCAGACCGGGAGAAACTGGTGGGTAAGATTGGGGCCTTTCTCGCCGAAGCGAAACGCTCCTGGGCGTATGCCGATGGTATGGCCTTGCGCATGTTCAAGGTCGAGCGCGTGGAATGGCTCGACCCTGGACAACTGCAAAAAATGGTAGCGGCATTGACCTACGATGCCCGTCGACATGGGAGGCCTGAACGATGAACGAAGAACTGTTCCCGGATGATACCGACCAACTGGATGCCAAGAAGGTATTGGCGAGCATGCAGGACCCCACGGTTATGTCCCGCTGGGAAGGCTCATTGCGGGAAATGGTGGAAATTGCCGAAGCCAAGCTCCTGGTCGAACTAAAACCAGACGTGTCAGCGGCGGAACTCGCCCGGCATGTCGTCTTTGCGATTTGTTCGGTGATGGGCGGCGGCGTGGTCTACTTACCACGGGGCGACTCACTCAAACGGGCATTGCGGGATGCCAAGATTTACCGCGACTGGAAGGACAACGGAACTCCCATCCCGGAGTTGGTCAGCAAGTACGATCTTGCGAACCAGACCATTTATGACATCATTCGCCGACAACGGGCTCTGCATCGCAAGAACGAGCCTGACCTATTTGGATTTGACGAAGGGACGATGCACTGATGAAAGGACTAGCCGCAATCAGCACTATGGCATTGCTCATCGGCTTTACCGGATGCTGCCTTGCCGCTAATCCGGGAAGCGTTTCAATTGAACAAGCGACTACAGAGGCGTTAGAAAATCGTGAGTTTGCAAATGTCCTACGGGCTCATGCTCAACAGGCGTGCATGGTAAAAGACAAGCAAAAACAGTCTGCTGTCATGCAGGTGATTAACGAACGACTTAGAGAACAACCGACAAATAATCTGACGTACAGTGCTCGATTTGTTCATTCCAGTTGCAGGCAGATGCTTCTCAATGTGTCTTTCATTAATGGGGCTTGCCTTAGCAAACCACCTACACAGCATGAGATTGATTATTCAAATAGAGTCTGGAAAGAAGACTCACTGAGTTGTGATGCTGAGATTGCAAATCCAGATCTAACACGCGCTGAACCAGTTAAAGAGCAGACAGAAGCGGAGTGGGAGGCGGAACGAAAGAAAGAAGGCGTATCCGATGAGGACATTGCTTTTATGAAGAAAATTCGCAGCTCGTAAGTCTCCAGCCCCGCCACCGAGCGGGGTTTTTCTTAAACCCCGCTGATACTCAACCAATCCCCTCTATACGCGAAGCTGGCACCGTTCCCTCAACGGCAGGTTCGCCCCATGCATTCCGCTCCCCCCAAAGTCTCCCGGCCCCAACGGCCGCGCCAGTTCGCCCAGCTTATTCAAGCCGCAGGTGATGATGCAGCGCGTGCGGTGCTATGGGCCAAGGTTCCAGCCGACTGGCGGGAGTTGGTGCAGTCGCATATCTCACAAGCCGAAGCCCGCACTGAGCAACACGTCCGCGAACAGGAAAAGTTACGCCCCCCTGTAAGAACCATCACACCAACCTTCGCCGAATACCAAGCCCCCACATCGACTGCATGTGCCTGCGGCCGCTCAACAACTGGCCGCACTGCGCGCCACCATGAACTCACCGCGAGTATCCCAATGACAACCACCACACCGAAGCGGCAACCCCGCACGCCTCGCATGACCTTCTGGGCGTTGATCACTCTCGCCTTACTGCTCTGTCTGGCAATTGTTGCTCCAACCAAACTACCCGTTGTCCTCTATAAATGTGGCCTGGTCACACTGGGCTGTGTGTTGGGCTACTGGCTCGACCGGGCGCTGTTCCCCTATGCACGGCCAGACGCGGTTCCCGCCTGCGACCGCTCCATGGCAGGTATCCGCCGCGCCCTGGTCGTGCTGGGCTGCGTCCTCGGCCTGACATTGGGGCTCTGACATGCGGCGCTCTCGTTCCCTTCTATATATAGCTGCGGCCGGAATTGGGTTGTTGGTAGGTCTGGCCACCAGCCCACCAGCCAAAGCCGAAATCCCGGACCAGGCCGAACGCTACCGCCGTGACCTGACCCGCATCGCCCAGGCCGAATGGGGCCTGGACGCCCCAGTGTCCACCTTCGCCGCGCAGATCCACCAGGAAAGCCGCTGGAAGTTCGACGCAAGGTCGCCCGTCGGTGCGCAAGGCTTGGGCCAGGTGATGCCCTCGACCGCCACCTGGCTTGCCGGGTTGTTCCCCAAGGCCCTCGGTAAGATCGAACCGTATAACCCGATTTGGTCCATGCAAGCACTGGTTAGCTATGACCGTTGGCTGGCGAACCGCATCCAGGCGCGTGGCCCCTGCGAACAAGGGGCGCTGATCCTTTCTGCCTATAACGGCGGTTTGGGCTGGGTCATCAAAGACCGCAAGTTGGCATCGGCTAAAGGGGCCGATCCGCTGACCTGGTTCAACTCCGTCGAGCGGTTCAACAACGGCCGCTCGGCCGCAGCCTTCAAGGAAAACCGCCAATACCCGCGCCTAATCCTGCTGCGCTGGGAGGCCCTGTATGTCGCTGATGGCTGGGGCCAGGGGGTCTGCCAATGAAAAGCCTGTTTGACCTGGTCAAGCCACTGCTCTGGTACGTGGCTGTGATCGGTGTCGTGGTGTACGGCTTTCACTTGAATCGCCAGGACGGCTACGACGAAGGCTATACAGCCTGGCTAAGTCCGAAGGGGAAACCGCTGTCGAGGTTCTGCGTAAAGAACACGCCGTGGAAAAGCAGCTCGCCGCCGATGCAGATCTGGCGCGGCTACGCATCGAGCAAGACAAAAACAATCAATTGGCTAGCCAGCTTGCGGACACCAAAGAAACCCTGCGCCAAACCACCGACCGACTCACAGGAGATATTGCCCGTGTTACCAAACTCTATCGCCGCGCCCTCAATACGCCGCCCGAGCCGCTGCCTGCTGCTGTGTTCACTACTGGCTTTGTCCGCGTGTGGAACGCCGCAAACGGTATTACCCCCAGAGCCGCTGCCTGCTGCTGTGTTCACTACTGGCTTTGTCCGCGTGTGGAACGCCGCAAACGGTATTACCCCCGGTTCCGCAATGCCAACCCCGAACGGCTCCGGCCGAACTCCTGCGCCTGCCAGCGGAACCGGAACCGCTGACGACCTCGATTCAGGTGTCACCCAGGAACAACTCCTGACCAACCAGGTACGCAATGGCGAGCTGTATGGAATCTGCCGGGCGCAGCTCAAAGACCTGATCAATTGGACCCGCAATGAAAGCAAGTGACTACGCCAGCGTCCTGGAAGCACTGTATGGAATCTGCCGGGCGCAGCTCAAAGACCTGATCAATTGGACCCGCAATGAAAGCAAGTGACTACGCCAGCGTCCTGGAAGCCCTGCACAACGAAAGCGCTTTAGCGACTCATTTGGCACAGCAAGAAATTTTGATCGGCCCCTCGGCCGAGTTCTGCCAGGTGGCTGATTGCGACATGCCGATACCCGAAGAACGGCGCCAAGCCATCCCCGGTGTGCAGCGTTGCGCGCAGTGCCAAACCCGTCGCGAAAGGAGCAAGCACTAATGGCGACACTCGAAATGCCGGTGTGGCAAATGATCAGTATCGCCGTGACCATCCTCGGCGCATTTGTCGGACCCGTCGCGAAAGGAGCAAGCACTAATGGCGACACTCGAAATGCCGGTGTGGCAAATGATCAGTATCGCCGTGACCATCCTCGGCGCATTTGTCGGTGTTATGAAAATGCTCCTGGTGCAAATGGAACGGCGCCTGGATCAACGCTTTGCAGTGGTGGACAAGGACAGTGAGCGCCTGCGCGAGATGGAGATCGGCATGGAGCGCCTGCGTGGCGAGATGAGTGGTGGACAAGGACAGTGAGCGCCTGCGCGAGATGGAGATCGGCATGGAGCGCCTGCGTGGCGAGATGCCTTTGCACTACGTCCGCCGAGAAGACTGGGCACGCAATCAATCCATTATCGAAGCCAAGCTCGACGGCCTGGCACTCAAGTTAGAAAACGTTCAGCTCAAAGGACTACGCCCATGAACATTGATCCAGCCAAGGACGCAATCAATCCATTATCGAAGCCAAGCTCGACGGCCTGGCACTCAAGTTAGAAAACGTTCAGCTCAAAGGACTACGCCCATGAACATTGATCCAGCCAAGGCCCGCCGGGAATCCCTGCGTTGGTACATCATCCTTACCCTCAACACATCGCGCCCCGTTGACCCCCACGAAGCGGTGGTGCTGTCGACCATCCAGGGCATCTTCCCCGATGCCACCAGCCTGGAACTACGGCGCGAACTGGACTACCTGGCCGACCGCAGCCTGGCAACCCTGAAGAAACAGTCTAGCGGTGCGTGGATCTGCGGATTGACCCACTACGGTGTCGACGTGGCCGAGTACACCATCGACTGCAATCCTGGCATTGCCCGCCCAGAAAAATACTGGAGCTGACGCCATGCCCCCGCGCAGCAAAGTCGCCAGTCTGCCCAAGTCAGTTAAAAACTGGCTCGACAAAGCCTTGGCCGAAAACAACTTCAGCGATTACGAAGCCCTAGCTAACGAGCTGTCGACCCAGGGTTTTTCAATCAGCAAGTCTGCGCTGCATCGTTATGGTCAGGACTTCGAGTCCAAGCTCTCGGCCTTGAAGATGGCGAGCGAGCAGGCGCGTGCTGTGGTGGCTGCTGCGCCGGATGAGGAAGGCGCGGTCAACGAAGCGCTGATGCGCCTGGTCCAGGAACACCTATTCAAGTTGCTGATGACTGATGGTGATCAGATGGACTTGCCGAAGGTAGCCAAAGCTGTGGCCGAGCTGGGCAAGGCTTCGGTGGTGCAGAAGAAATGGCAGGCCGAGTGGCGGGAGAAGGTCGAAACGGCGGCGGCTCGCGTTGAGAAAATTGCTAAGAAAAGTGGGCTGACTCAGGCAACGGCCGACGAGATCCGGCGCGAGATCCTGGGGATGGCATCGTGAGCCTACCCCTTATCCTGGACAGCACCGCCACCTTGCTCGCGCCGGCCGTGCTGCTCGACTACCAAAAGGAATGGATCGGTATCCGCGCCCCGCTGAAGGTGGGTGAGAAGTCTCGGCGTATTGGTCTCACCTGGGCCGAAGCCGCAGATAACGTCCTGGTGGCCGCATCGGAAAAGTCTGCGGGCGGCCAGACGGTCTACTACCTGGGCTACAACCAGGACATGACAGTCGAATACATCCAGGCTTGTGCTATGTGGGCGCGGGCATACAACTATGCCGCCGAGCAAATCGTAGAAGGCATCTGGCCCGACAGCGACCCCGACAAGCACATTAAGACTTACACCATCGCATTCCCCAGCGGCCACCGCATCGTCGCATTGACCAGCCGGCCGTCCAACCTGCGGGGCCGTCAGGGCGTTGTCGTGATCGACGAAGCTGCATTCCATGCGGACTTGGCCGAGTTGCTGAAAGCGGCCATGGCTCTTCTGATTTGGGGCGGTGAAGTCCATGTGATCAGCACCCACGATGGCACCGAAAATCCCTTTAATGACCTGGTCAACGAGATACGGGCAGGCAAGCGTAATGGCGAAGTGTTCCGCTGCACGTTCGGTGAAGCGGTAGCTGACGGGCTGTACAAACGTGTCTGCTTGCGTAAGGGGATCGAGTACAGGCTTGAGGACGAACTCGCCTGGGTGAAGGACGTATACGGCTTCTACGGCGATGCCGCCGACGAGGAACTGGACTGCGTGCCGTCTCAGGGCGGTGGTGCCTTTCTCAGTATGGCCCTGGTCGAGCAGCGCAGTAATCGTAACGTGCCGGTTCTGCGTCTGGCCTACCCGCAGGGATATGAAACCATCGCCGAACACCTGCGCCTGGCCGAGTCCCTGGAATGGTGCGAAGAGCATTTGCTCCCGCTTCTGTCGGCCATTCCACTGGACGTGCAAAGTTTCTACGGTATGGACTTCGGCCGCACTGGCGACCTCTCGGTCATCTGGCCGCTGCTCAAGGAACAGAATCTACGCAAGCGCACGCCCTTTGTGGTCGAGCTACGCAATGTCCCGTTCAAGCAACAGGAGCAGATCAAGTTCTACATCCTTCGG
Source organism: Pseudomonas sp. ICMP 8385 (assembly GCF_002699915.1). NCBI lineage: Bacteria > Pseudomonadati > Pseudomonadota > Gammaproteobacteria > Pseudomonadales > Pseudomonadaceae > Pseudomonas > Pseudomonas sp. ICMP 8385. The sequence goes on from NZ_LKBY01000123.1 coordinate 18,619, forward strand.
CGCTTGCCCAACCTTCTCAAAGGTGCCGATGACGCCAGGGGCAACGGTTCGCAATTGTCGGAAGCCACCGCCATCGAGTTCGGCTTTAACCGTATTGAACGGGTGATGCTCACCGAGGGTTGGTATCGCGACAACATGCCGCCGTTCAAAGCTGCCCTGGAAGACGACACCTTCTACGACATCCCTGCCGACAAGGACGTAGTCAGCGACGTGCGCACCTTTCGCATGGTCAAGGGCGTGGCCCGCATCCCGGAAAAGCGCACCAACGAGAAAGGCGAAAAGTCCGGCCCCAAGCGCCATGGTGACGCCGGTATTGCCGCTGTGTTGGCCGACTACGCCTCTCGCCAGGAAGTCGAGATCATCGAATATCACCGAGTCCAGCCCGCGTCCCAGCATGATCGCGAGATCCAGATCGGCGCCGGCTGGCGCTCCACTAAAGGCATTTGGTAATGGCTCAATCCAAAATCGTCGACCAATACGGTCGCCCGATCCAGTACGACAAACTCACCGAAGAGCTGGCCGCAGCCCGCACCACCGGCATTCGCCAGGTTTGGCACCAGTCGGTAGCCAGTGGCCTGACGCCTGGACGTCTTGCCGCCATCCTGCAAGCTGCCGCCGAAGGTTCGGCCCATGACTACCTGACCCTTGCCGAGGAAATGGAAGAACGGGATCTGCATTACGCCTCGGTGTTAGGCACCCGTAAGTTGGCGGTGTCTGGCCTTGCTATCCGGGTAGAAGCTGCCAGCGACGACGCCGAGGACGTACGGCGCGCCGACCAACTCAAGGAAATTGTGGAGTCTCCAGAGTTCGGCGAACTGCAAGCCGACCTCACCGACGCCATGGGCAAGGGCTATGCCGTCTCCGAAATCATGTGGGACCGCAGCGGCAAGACCTGGAACCCATCCCGCTTTGAACCACGGGACCAGCGGTTTTTCCAGTTCGACCGCGACACCGGCCGGGAGCTGCGCCTGCTCGATGAGGCCGATATGGTCAATGGCATTGCCTTGACGCCGTACAAGTTCATCGTCCACCTGCCGCGCATCCGTTCGGGCTTGCCGATCCGGGGCGGCCTGGCGCGTCTGGCAGCCGTTGGCTACATGTGTAAAGCGTGGACCTGGAAGGACTGGATGGGCTTCGCGGATATCTTCGGTATGCCTATGCGTGTTGGCCGCTATGGGCCAGGCGCGAGCAAGGACGATATCAATACCTTGATGTCGGCGGTAGCCAACCTGGGCAGCGATGCAGCGGCGGTGATCCCAGACAGCATGCGTATCGACTTCACCCAGGCGGCGAACGTGACCGGCGCAGGTGACTTCTTTAAAGGCTTGGCCGAGTGGTGGGACAAGCAGATCAGCAAAGCGGTAGTCGGGCAGACCATGTCCACCGATGATGGCTCTAGCCAGGCCCAGGCAACGATCCATAACGAAGTCCGCCTGGATCTGTTGCAAGCTGATGCCAAGGCCGAATCGAACACTTTGAACCGATACTTTGTGCGGCCCTGGTGCGATCTGAACTTTGCACCTGGTCGGCCATATCCGCGGTTGATCATCGATGTACCGAAGCCCGAGAACACCAAAATCCTGATCGAGGCGCTCAAGGAGCTGGTGCCGCAGGGGTTGAAGGTCGAGCAGTCGGTTATCCGCGACAAGCTCAATATCCCGGCTCCGGCCGCAGGTGCCGAGCTGCTCGGTATCCCCGCGTCAGTTGCCGCACCAGCACTGGCACAGGCGACCAACAGCGAGCAACGGTCAGCGAAACCAGTGGCAATACCTGACATCGTGGACAACCAGGTGCGGACAATGGAGCGTGCTACTGGGGGGTACATGGATGACATGGTCGAGCAGATCAAGGAACTGCTCGACTCAGTCAGCAGCCTGGAAGAGTTCCGAGATCGGCTGATTGAAACCTATCCGACAATGACCACAAGTGGGTTGGCGGATGCTATTGCCGATGGCTTGGCAGCCGCCAGCCTGGCTGGGCGCGACGACATCCTGAGAGGGTTGTAACCATGGCAGTCTCTCACGGCTCACTGCCATTCAAGGAACAGATCGACTACTTCCGTGGCAAGGTCAACCTGCCAACCCGCGCCTGGACAGATGCTTACGCCGCTGAACACGACTACGCCTTCGTCGTGGCGGGTGCCGCTAAACGGGATCTGCTCGTCGACTTGCGGGGCGCCGTGGAAAAGTCCATCGCCAGCGGCACCACCCTAGAACAGTTCCGCAAAGACTTTGACCAGGTTGTCGGCAAACATGGCTGGCAGTACCAAGGCGGACGCGGCTGGCGTACCAATGTCATTTGGGAAACCAACCTGCGCCAGTCTTATAACGCTGGGCGCGAAGCCCAGATGGCCGACCCAGAGTTACGCAAACGCCGTCCCTACGCAGTCTATCGTCACGGCGACAGTGCGCATCCACGGCCAATGCACCTGTCCTGGAACGGTATCACCTTGCCCCTCGATGACCCATGGTGGGCAACTCATACCCCGCAAAACGGCTGGGGCTGTAAGTGCAAGAAGTTCATGCTCTCGGCAAGGGACGTTGAGCGCCAGGGGCTGACCATTGGTCCTGCGCCAGTCACTGAGTGGGAAGATCGGGTCATCGGCAAGAATAGCCCCAGTGGCCCCCGTACTGTGCGAGTACCCAAAGGGATCGATCCGGGCTTTGAATATGCACCTGGTCAATCACGCTTGACCAACTACGTGCCCCAGTTGCACACCCGCGACTTGATACCTGCACCGTCAGCAGCTCCAGCGCCGACAACAGGTTTACCCAACAGTCAGCCAAGCGGGCCTTTGCCGCAACCTCGGCCGGTCCCGGCAAAGCGCTTGCTCCCGGCCAACGTATCTGCCCCTCAGGCAGTGACCCAGTTCTTGAGCGAGTTCGGTGCCACCGATGTTGCCCCGGCAGTGTTTCGCGACGTGACCGGTGACGCCCTGGTCATAGGGCGGGAGATGTTCAGTAATGCCAAAACCGGCGCAATAGCATTGGCCCAACAGGTCAAAGCTCGCGAGTTGCCCCTATTAGTTGAAGCCATTAAGACGCCAGATGAGATCTGGGGGCGCTTGGAATGGCAGCCCGACCAGGGCAAAGCGGTATTACGCCGTCGTTACCTGGCTCACGTCCTGGTGAAGGGTAAGGCCGACCCCGCCATTGCGGTATTCGACCAGGGTGCATATGACTGGACCGGCGTCACCGGGTTTGTGGATGATAGTGAGCAGTACCTTGAGGCATTGCGCCTGGGCGTCCTGCTTTATCGACGCGTCGAGTAGGGAGCATCACATGGCCGGTTCAATGCTAGAGGTTTCCGTTGATACAAGTCTGGTTGGCAAAGCCCTGGACGAGCTTGTCGAACGGCTGGGCGACCTTACAACACCGCTCAATGACATTGCGGAATACCTGCACCAATCTACTGATGATCGCTTTCGCCAGCAGGTTGCTCCGGACGGTTCGCCGTGGGCACCGCTCGCTGCGTCAACCCTGGCGCGCAAGAAAGGCCCTCGCATCTTGCGTGAGAAAGGCACGCTGCAGGACACACTGCGCCATAACGTCAGCAACAACGAGCTGGCCTTCGGAACCGACCGCCCATATGGCGCCATCCACCAGTTTGGCGGCAAGGTCCGGCACGCGGCAAGGTCACAGCAGGTCTACTTCCGCCAGGGTAAAGATGGATCAGTGGGCAATCGCTTTGTGAAGAAGAGCAAGTCCAACTTTGCACAATGGGTGACGCGGGGCGCGCATGACTCCGAGACCAAGGCCAGACCCTACCTGGGCATGTCGTCAGAGGATGATATCGAGGTGCTGGCTATCATTCAGGACTATCTGCTGGACTCTGTAACGGAGTAACTGCGCATAATCCTGCTGGCGCGCAGATCGCCCATTACAGCAACATCCGTTGCTTACATGGTGGTCAGATAGCGTTAGACCTGCGTTAGATTCAGTTGTAGCGCTATTCGCTCGGTGTGCGCGAGATCCCTTCTGTCCATTTCTGTATATAGAATGGAGCCGTTGTCCTTGCTGACCTTCTGATTTTCCCTCCTTCAGAATTCTTAAACCCCGCTGATACTCAAACATCCCGCCAGTCTCCCCACACTGGCGGCATGAAAACTCAACTCGCCGTTAACTCCGAAATTTACAGCTCCGTGGAGCTTTCCGATGGGAAGGCGCCCGAGTGGGTAGAACTAATCCCCGCCGGCCCCAGCGTTGTTGGCCGCGACGGCCGCGCCTGGCTGTTCGACGACACTGCCTCTCAGTTTGTGCAGACCAACTTCTCCAGACGGGCAATAGATTTGCCTATCGACTGGGAGCATGCAACCCAGCGCCGTGCCCCTCAAGGCGAGCCCGCCCCGGCCGGTGCATGGATCAAGAAACTGGAAATACGCGACGGCGCGTTGTGGGGCCAGGTCGACTGGACTCCACGCGGCAAACTCCAGGTTGAAGACAAAGAGTACCGCTTCCTTTCCCCGGTTTTTGATTACGACGATGAGACCAAGCGCATTGTGCGCATGGTCAGCGCCGCCCTTACCAACATCCCCAACCTCGTAATGACAGCACTCAACCAAGAGCAAATGGAGAACGCCCCTGTGAAACCCTCACCAGAGCTTTTAAAGCTGCTCGGCTTGCCTGATACGGCGACCGCAGAGCAGGTCTTTACCGCAACCACCGCCAAACTCAATGCCACTACCCAGGCACTCAATACCGAGTCGGGCAACCTGGAACGATTCGTGCCACGCGCTGACTTCAACGCGATGGAATCCCGCGCTTTGAATTCCGAGCAGGCCCTCACCGTTTTTAAAGCGGCAGAACACACCAAAGCAGTGGACGCGGTTATCACCCAGGCCACCCAGGCCGGAAAGATCACTCCGGCCACTGCGGATTATCACCGTGCCATGTGCCAGGACGAAGCCGGTCTGACGCGCTTCAAAGCTTTCGTCGACACCGCGCCCATCGTTGGTGATCCAACTAGCCTGGGCGAGCGCCAGCCCGACAAAACCACCACCGCGCTCAACTCAGAAGAGCGCGCCATGTGCCTGCAACTGGGTGTTGATCCGGCTGAGTTCGCCAAAAACAAACAGAGCGAGGGTTAACCCGTGCCGCTGACTCAAGATCGCAATACGCCCATGAAGTCCACCGAAGTGCTGGTTGTTCCCGTCGCCGCCAACGTTCAGATCTTCGCCGGCTCTCTGGTGGTCGCCACCGTCACCGGCTTTGCCGCCCCAGGTTCAACTGCTCTGGGCCTGTCCTATCTTGGCCGTGCCGAGGTGTCGGTCGACAACCGAGGCGGTCCAGCGGGTGCCGGCCTGGTCGAAATCCGCCACGGCAAGGCATTCCTGTGGGCCAATGACGGCACCGTCACCCAGGCGCATCTGTTCAAGCCCGCCTACATCGTCGATGACGAAACCGTGGCGGCTGCTGATGCAGGCGGCACCCGATCCGCTGCTGGACGCATCGTCGGTATTGATGCCGACGGCGTATGGGTTGAGTAACTCCCTCTATATATAGGAGCGCATTGCGCATGTTGGTTAATAAATCCTCGATTCAGGCAGTGTTCGTTGCCATGAAAACGCTTTTCAACAACGCCTTTGCGGCTGCTCCCAGTTCCTGGGAAAAGATTGCCATGAAGGTGCCCAGCTCAACCGGCAGCAATATGTATGCGTGGTTGTCGGCGTTTCCCAAAATGCGCCGTTGGGTTGGCGAGAAGCATGTCAAGAGCCTGAAAGCGTTCAGCTACACAGTAGAAAACGAAGACTTTGAAGCAACTGTCGAAGTGGACCGTAACCACATCGAAGATGATCAGTTGGGCATCTATGCGCCCCAAGCACAGATGGCGGGCTTCTCGGCCAAGCAGTTGCCCGATGAAATCGTGTACGAGCTGGTGAACGGTGGCTTTGGCAATCAGTGCTACGACGGCCAGTACTTCTTCGACACCGACCACGTCGTCGGCAATGGCAGCGTCAGCAACAAAGGCACTGCTGCACTTTCCATCGAAACCCAGGCAGCGGCGAAGGCTAGTTACGGTGCTGCACGTACCGCCATGGGTAAGTTCAAGGATGATGAAGGTCGACCACTGGATGTGCGCCCGACGATTCTTCTGGTTGGCCCTGGTCTGGAAGACACCGCAAAAGCCTTGCTGACCAGTGATCGCCTGGAAGACGGTAAGGTCAACCTGTACAAGGGCACCGCCGAACTGGTGGTTTCTACCCGCATCACCTCCGACACTGCCTGGTTCCTCCTGGATACCAGTAAGCCCGTTCGGCCTTTCATCTATCAGGAGCGCAAGGCCCCGGACTTCGTCCAACAGACCGACCCACAGTCGGACGAAGTGTTCAGTCGCAAGAAATTCAAGTTCGGTGCAGAAGCACGGGCGGCCGGTGGCTATGGCTTCTGGCAGCTTGCGTTCGGCTCGACTGGCGAAGCGTAAGGGGGCGTCATGGCAACCGTTATTACGATCATCTCCAAACGTAACGGCTTTCGTCGCTGTGGTGTGGCTCACTCCGACAAGCCCAAAGACTGGCCTGTAAATGCTTTCACTGTCGAGCAATGGCAGGCGTTGCTTGCGGAGCCTCAATTGATTCTCGCGGTTAAGGAAACCAGTCTTTATCAGGCATCGGAGCAGCGCGATGAAAGCACTACGGCCGGTGCGGGGCCGCTATCGGAAGCGCCCAACACCTTACAAAACGTCCAGTCGCAGGCGCCTGAAACAAGCCCTACAACTCTGGGTGATGCAGTGGTTACCTCCGGCTCCGTGCCCGTCGACAGCGGTGTATTTGGATTTGACGGTCTGGGACCTGGGCCAATTTCCCTTGTGATCGAGCAGAACAGCGGGCAGTCGACCGTGGCTGATATCGAACTTGAAAAACTCTGGGAAGAGGCCCGCCAGGAAGAGTTGGCGCGTGAAGAGTCCAAGGATCTGGCAGCGAAAACGTCTGCGAAACCTCGTAAACCGAAGGCAACTAAGGTCGAGGGCGACGGTAAATGAACATCTCGCTACCGAGCGCCGCTCAGTTGATGCACCGATTTGGTGAAGAAGAAATCACCGTTTTGGCCGTCAAGCCGCCGCGCAAACCCATCGAATCGGACCTGCTGCTTGCGGCTGCCGAGGGTAAACCTCTGGACGACTGGTCGCCCGAGGAAGTGGAAACCGCCGTCGACGCACTGGCAAGAATCGCTGATGCCGTCAGCCGCGCTCGTAGCGAGGTCTCGTTCTACCTGCGCTTTCGCAAGACCGGCGTGGATGCGCCGGAATGGGTCGCGGATGACCTGCCCGAGTTGGCGCGGTATCACCTGCAAGGGACGGCTGTAGAAGACTCAACCATGCGCCTGCGGTATCGCGACATCATCAAACGCCTGGAAAAACTGGCGACCGAGGATGAGGCAAGGGGCGCGTCCGAGGCGGGCGATGCTGGATTGAAGATCGCCCACCAACCTCGGCTGTTCTCGCGTAGCACCTTGAGGCATCTGTGATGTTGGGTGAACTGGAGGACGGCGTTTTAGAACGGTTGAAAGAGCTGAAAAAGGCAGTGCCGCGCCTGCGCCTGGAGACTTATGGTGGCGAACTGAGTGACCCAGACTTAATGGTCAGTCTGATTGCTGGTGGCCCTTCAATCCTGATCACCACGCCCAAAATCAGTTTTAAACCACGCTCACACCGCCGCTATTCGGCAGCCCTGGTATTCCGTCTGGTCGTTTCGTCCGGGAGCGAGCGCAGGAACACGCCAAAGGCCAGCGACCCCGGCAGTTACTGGCTCTGGGGAGAGTGCCTGGCTCTGCTAACCAATTGGCAGCACAAGCCCGACGGCGCCATGGTCAGGCCAACGGAGTTTAACAACCTGGTCAACGGCAAGTTTCAGGCGCAGCACCTTTCAGTGCTGGGTCAGTCCTTCGCCGTTGAACTGGATTGGTTGATCCCTGAGTCAGACTGGCCGGACTTTAAAGGCGTTGACCTGGAATACCACACCCCATCGGACAACCCCAATCCGGTGGCCACCGACCACATCGAACTGAGGGACGTGTAATGCACGTTAAAGCTGCACCTGGTCATCGGGTGCCCCTGGAAGACGATCCGTACAAGTACATCGAAACAGCCAAGGCTGTTGATGTGCCGGATACCTCCTACTACCGGCGCCGGTTGGCAGCGGGGGAATTGATGCCCGCCGAGAAACCAAGCGGTGGTGCCAAACAACCTGCAAAGGAATCCGCTGAATGAGCATCGAATTTGAAACAATCCCGGCGTCGATTCGCAAGCCGGGCGTTTACATGGAGTTCAACCTCCGCCTGGCTGTACGCAACCTGCCGACTAACAAGCAGAACGTGTGCCTAATCGTGCCGCTTGGCGAGGGGGCGACTGTTGAGGCAAATGTCCCGAGGCCGTTCTACAGCTCGCCAGAGGCCAAAGACTTGTTCGGTGGAACCGTGGCCGAAGAAATGGCCGAAGCCTTTATCAGAGCCTACCGTTACGCCTCTATCTCCGCCGTGGGTGTGGTAGTTGAAGGTGACGCCGAGCCCGATATCAAGGCGGCGCTGGACGCTACGGCTATGGGGGGCTTTACCATTCTGGTTCCTGCTTGGTACAGCCAGACTGCGCTCACTGCATTGCGAACGCATATTCAGACCTGGACCAGCTCGATGGAGCAGCAAGGCATCATTGGTGTGGCAGCCAATACCGTCAGTTTGTCCGCAGCCACTACGTTGGCTACGTCCTTGAACTCTGGCGCTATCAGCCTGGCGTCGTTGCCTGGCACGGAATCGACTGCCCGTCAGGTCGCCGCAGCATACGCCGCTGTGATCGCCTCCGAGGAAGATCCTGCGCGGCCACTAAATACCCTGGAGGTTGCAGGAATTAAAGTTCCGCCTATGGGTAAACGGCTTGGCCGCGCTGAGCAGGAAACCGCCTTAGCTAACGGTGTGACTCCACTTGAAGTTGGGCCTGGTGAGGTTATCCAGATCGTTCGTGCAGTGACCACTTACACCAAGTCTGCGGCGGGAGCCACAGATGTGTCGCTGTTGGACCTGACAACCATCCGTACCCTGTATTACATCCGTATGGCGTGCCGTGATCGTATCCGCTTGCGCTTCCCGCGCTCCAAGCTGTCGAAAAAGACCCCAGAAGCGGTTCGCGGCGAACTACTGGACGTGCTGCTCAAGGCACAGGAGCTGGAGATCGTCGAAGAAGTCGAGGCCAATGCGGCCGGGCTGGTGGTCGAGCGTTCTGCCCAGGACGTGAGCCGCCTTAACTGCACCATTCCTGTCGATGTCGTCAACGGCCTGCATGTATTCGCCGGTCGCATCGACCTGCTCCTGTAAGAGGTGATTTTAGATGGCTGATAACTATGTAGGGCAGATCGTCCTGGAGATCAACGGCGCCGACTATGAGGTGGTGAGCGTCGAGCCGAGCCTCAAGACCGGGCGCAAGATCGTCAAGACAATGAATCGCAGCGGCCGTCCAACCGGCACGGCAAAGGGCATTGAAGATCACGAGCTGAAAGTCTCGGTGGCTATTCCTAAAAATGGTGAGCCGGACTGGCGTGCCCTGTTGGATGCCAAGCTGACGATCTATCCCCAGGACGGCGGCGGTAAGCGTGAGACCTGGACTGGTTGTTCATTGATCGACCTCGGCAGTAAGTACCAGGTGGAAGGTGAAGCCACCCGCGACCTGACCATTGCTGCTCTCAACTACTACACGGAGTAAAGAATGACTGAGCAACTGAACAAACAGTGGGACGGCCTGACAATAAGCGGCGAGCTGAACATCGGTGTGTACTTTGCAGGGACTCGGCACAAGCGTTTTACCCTACGTGTTGGTGTTACAGGAGACTGGGTCGCGGCCCAAGAGGTACATCCCAACGGTCCCTTCCAGTTGGCCGCTCTGGAAGTATTCCGCCGTCAGTTGCTGTCCCTAGGCGAAATACCTATCGAGCATCTGACCACCGAACTGCTGCGAGAGGCATTGCTTGAAAGCGATTTGGCTATCCTCGCCAAAGCCGATGGCGACCTAGAAAAAAAGCTCATGCCGCTGAGCGCGGCAACGCCGACTGGCGGCGAATCGAACACGTCCTCATCCGATACGGCTATCGCCTAGAAGAGCTACGACGCATGACCAGAGCAGAGCTTGATGCCCGTATTGGCCTGGTCACCGGCAAAGTCAAAGGCACTCGCTATGTCAGTCAGCGCCAGCGCAAGCCGTTACCAAAACCAAAAAGGTAGGCTCGATACAGGGCCTTTCCTGTTCCTGTAAGACCCTTTCTGGGAGTGCTCAATGAGTTCTGATCTGCGTGTCGCCCTTCGTATTCAGGCTACCTCAGGCAACAGCCGGCGTGAGATCGAGCAGATCAACCGCGACTTACGCAAAGCCGGTAAAGAGGGAGCGAAATCCCTGGCCGATGAAAGCTGGAAGGCATCCTCGGCCATCACCAAAGTGGGCCAGGTCGGGGCCAACAGTTATAAAACCATCCGTAGTGCCATGCGTGAAACCGCGAAGGCAGGTTCCGGCACGCGCATCGAGGTCAGCAAGACATCCGCCGAACTCAAGGAGATGGCCACCGCCGCCCGTAAGGCTGCGCGTGATGCCAAAACCGAGCTTATGGGTGCTGATCGTCAAGGTGTGCAGCCACTGCGCCAGAGTGTTGACCGGACGGAAACGTCCTTCCGGCGCATGGCTCAGAACAGCGGGCGTAGCCTTCGCACGCTGAAAACCATTGCGATGGGTGTGCGCCAGGAGTTCGACCGCATCAAGGGGCTGGGCGGCAGCATGCAGGGGCAACTGGCCGGGTTGGGGGTTGGTATTGGTGTGGTTTCCGGCCTCAAGGCTAACGCTGGGTTGGAACGTATGCTGATTCAAACTAAGCAAACAGCAGATATGTCAGGCGCACAAAAAAGCGAATGGAAAACCGAAGGCTTTAGGATTGCCAAGGACTATGGAGTAGAGCGTACTGGCGTAGACATCGGTTTCAATACGTTAATTGCATCAGGAGTTAATTACGATGCTGCTAAAGACGCCGCCGATGCCATTGGTAAAGCCACTGCCGTTACTAATGCCGACCCGGCGGTCCTAGGGGATGCTCTTATGACGGGCGCGTCGGCTTTCAACATCGACTTGAACAAAAAAGATGCTGCGCTCGACCTGCTGCAAAAGATGACTGTGGCCGGTCGGTTGGGTAGCGCTGAACTGGAGAACCTTGCCAGCCTGTTTCCCAAGCTCGGTGGTGCTGCCACAGCTGCGGGTATGTCGCTATCTCAGGCCTTGGCATTTACAGAGAGTTTATCCAAGGTTGAAAAACAACCCGAACGCCTGGGTACTTTGGCCGAGTCTACTTTGCGAGTCTTCGGTAATAAGCAGTATCGAGATCAAGTTACAAAGTCAACTGGCGTAAAGTTTTTTAATAAGGATCAAAGTATCCGCAACCCGGAAGAAGTTTTCGGAGATGTGAAACGCAAGTATGAAGCCATGAAAACCGATGAACAGCGTGCAAAGTTCATGGGAATTGTATTCAAAGGTATGGACCAAGACACGGTTCGCGGTTGGCGCAGTATGTTGACCGGCGAGCGCCTTGAAGACTTCAAATCCGGTACAAGAACGATTGATAAGTCTGCTCCGATATTTAATCAGGATTTGAAGGAGAACACCGAAAGCGCAAGCGGTACGGCGGCGCGAGTGAAAGCAACGTTGGCCGAAGCTATTGACCGAATGGCAACACCCTTGAATAAAGGGTTTTCCGATATGGGCACGTATCTGCTCGATGACTTGAACCTTTCTGGCGAGCAAATGCTTGCCGGTGGTGCTGCACTTGGTGTTGGAGGCTACTACGCCGGTCGCGGTGCCAAAGCGGGTGCGGGTGCGTTGCTCAACAAGTTCATGGGTGGCCCCGAGACGCTAAAAGGCATCGCCGTGGGCAAGGTGCTGGAAGAAGCCACAGGCGTGACATCGGTATTTGTGACCAACTGGCCTGCTGCTTCTCTGGGGGGCATTGGCGGGCCAGATCTGCCGAATGGTTCTAACTCCAGCAAGACTAAAGGCAAGCCCGGTGGATTTGTCGCCCCATGGGCTGCCCCCTTGGCGTTGGGTGCGACTGCCACCCAGATTGGTGGCGCAAGTGCGACGACAACAGATGAGGGACGACTGGACGCCGCCAAGCGAAGCAAGTTGTTGAACGACGACCAGCGTACCTATCAAACGTCCTTCTACCGTAATCGTATGGCCCTGGCCGATCAGAATCCCGACCAATCATCTGGCTGGCTGTCCGCGGAGGCCCAACGCCTGGCGCACCATGAAACTGGCCTGACAGCATCGGGTTTGCCCGTCAACGGCGCCAACACCTGGGCGCAAGGTATCGCCAATCGTGCCCTGGCTGCGGGTGCCGAAACCTTCACCGCGCAACAGCAACTCAGGGACATGATGTCGCAATCTGGCACCAGCCAGCCGTCCGCCTGGTTGGCTGCTCAGGCCCAACGCCTGGCTACACCACTGTCAGGCGGTAATGTTCCTGGTATGCCGGGCTTTGGCACCGGCGCTGCACCTGGTGCAGCCGGTGCCAATCCTGCCGCACAAGCCGCCGAGGAACGGTTGCGGGCCTTGCTCGCTCAACCATTGGTCATTGAAGTTCGTACTGACTCACACATGTTCCAGGCCGAGGTCGAGCGCCGAACCAATGTTCAAATGAGGCGCGGCGGATGAGCTGGGCAGAGAACCTGCTGGACGCCTCGTTTCGCGGCGTCCCGCTCCAGATCGAAAGCGAAAGCATGCAATGGCAGCGCGCTCTGTCAGAACATGGGACGCCGTTCAAGGATGGGGACCGAGTCAAAGACTTGGGCCGTGGCGCTCGACGTTTTCCCATGCAAGTGGTGGTGTTCGGCGTCAATTACGAGATCGAACTCCAAAACATCCTCCGCACCCTAAACACTCCAGGTACGGGCGAACTGATACACCCGGTCTATGGCAGCCTGAATGTCGTCAGCAATACCGGCGAGGTTAAGCACCACGCTGAGCGTCCCGATTATGCCGAGATCAGCATCTTGTTTGTCGAGGACACTCCCGACGCGCCGTTTTTCGAGCGGCAATTTGAGTTCGTTGATATCGGCGTGTTGGGGCTTGAAGACGAATACACCTGGCAGGATGGCATCTTTGATCTGTTCGGGCGCATTGACTCCCTGGTCGGCGAGATTCAATCGTGGATCGGTGGCGGCTGGGTAGGCCTGATCGAAAAGGCCCTGGGCCTGCCGGGCATCGGTCTGCGTTTGCAACAACTGCGCTCGCAGATCCTCGGTGTGGTGTCTGGTATTGGGTCGATGGCTAAACGGCCGTCGGGGGCGTTTGATCCTCTGGTGGATCTGATGCGCACGCCTTCCGAGATTCGGGCAGCGATCCAGGGCAGTACCCCCAGTTCGTCGACAGCACTGCTTGCCAGATCTGGCGTGCCCGCCGCATTGCCTGGCAGTGCTAGCCTGACGGCGGACGCCGCCCGTGCTGGCAGCGGCTTTTTGATCGGTGCCCGCCAAGGCGTGGCGCCGACCGTCGAGCTGCTGGTCGAAGGCGTGCCAGGTAACACCGGCACCGGCTTGGTACTACTGCCAAATGGCATGCCGGATGATCCGGTGATCGCCAGCGGTTTCGCCCTGGTAGTCCTGGTCATCACCGAACTGGCATTGGCACATGCGCAGGCGGTGGCTTCCGTCATCGAGGACGAAGCCGAAACACCGACCTTGAGCCCACTAGAGCTGGAGGGATTGGTTAACCTGGTGCGGTCCCTGGTGCAGTCATCCATCCTGTTGCAACGTCACCTGTACGACGTGGAGACCGCTCGGCCGATCATTGAGGCGTTAGTTAACCTGGTGCGGTCCCTGGTGCAGTCATCCATCCTGTTGCAACGTCACCTGTACGACGTGGAGACCGCTCGGCCGATCATTGAGGCGTTGCGCAACGTCGCCGCATTGATCCAGGCCCGCGCCCGCCAGGTCATCCTGCAAAGCCCGCCCATGATCGAGCGTGTGGTCGAAACCCCAGCGAGCCTGCGCCTGTTGGCCCACCGCTGGTACGGCGACCATACCCGTGCCGCCGAGTTGATCCGCCTCAACCCCGGCCTGAAAACGCCCCACAACATCGAAGCCGGGGAGATACTGCGTGCCTACGCCAAATAAAGCCCAGGAAGAATCCATACGCTTATCAATTGGTGGTCTGGCCCATGAAGAATGGGACGGCTGGTCGATTGAATCTGACCTGTTGATCGCGTCTGATGGTTTCGAGCTGGAGCTGTACACCAAGGATGCCACCCGCTTGCCCAGCGTGTTGGCCGAGGGTGCGCCATGCTCGCTGACCTTGGGCAAGGATCGCGTGCTGACGGGACAAATAGACGAGTTTGAACACGACATCTCCCGTCAGGGTATCTCGATGCGTATCACCGGCCGGGACCGTGCAGGACAAATAGACGAGTTTGAACACGACATCTCCCGTCAGGGTATCTCGATGCGTATCACCGGCCGGGACCGTGCCGCGCCCCTGGTCGACTGTTCGGCGCCGTTTGTCTCGATGCGCGAAGCCACACTGGCGCAGATTTTGGACCAGGTCGTCAAACCTCTGGGCATTACCCAGGTCGAGATCCGCGCAGCCCAGGCCAAGACCCGGCGCCGTGTGCAAATTGAGCCGGGCCAGAGTGCGTGGGAGGCGTTGCTCCAGGTTGCCGAGGCCAATGGTCTGTGGCCGTGGGTCGAGCCTGACGGGCGTTTGATCATCGGCGGGCCGGACTACAACGCGGCGCCAGTGGGGACACTGGTCATGCGCGAAGACGGTGTCGGCAACAACGTGCAGCGCCTCAGTGTGCGGCGTTCCATTGCCAATCGGTACAGTCAGATCACCGTCCTGGGCCAGCATGGGCAGTACGACAATGACGGACTGGACAGCAAGCGCGCCCACCTACGTTCGGTCATCCAGGACGAAACCCTAGCCCGTCGTGGGATCTTCCGGCCGAAGGTGGTCATTGATAGCTCCAGCGAGAGCCAGGATATGGCGACCACTCGCGGCCGTAAGCTGCTGGCCGATAGTCGCCTGGAAGGTTTCGAGATCCGCGCAGTGGTGATGGGCCATCGTGCCGATAACGGTCAGGTTTGGAGCCCTGGCCAGCGCGTCATCGTTCGTAGCGAGCCCCATGGATTGGATGCGACCTACTTTCTGATGTCGCGCACATTGCGCCTGACCCGCCGTGAAGGGCGCATCACCGAGTTGCGGTTGCGCGAGGATAAGTTGTGGGTGCTGGATGGCAATCCCACCAAAAAGCGCAAGGGCAAGGGTAAAAAGGCCAACCCAGATGCTGAACTTATCGAAATAATCAGGGGCGCATAATGAGCAATATGGCGCGCCTGGTGCGCGATCAGGTTAGTAGAGTGATGCGCAACGTGCGCCAGGCCTTCCGGGGCACGGCAGCACGCAACGTCCACGGCAAGTTGATTGGCATCGAAATGGAAGGCCTGGCGGGCGAGTCGGTTTCCGGCGAGCAGATGCAGTACTACGGGTTTACCTCGGCCCCGTTGCCAGGCGCCGAATTTATCGCTCTCCCCATTGGTGGCAACAGTAAACATGTGGTTGTCATCGCCAGCGAAGATGGGCGATATCGCGTGGTAATCAAGGACGGCGAGGTTGCGCTCTACACCGATGAAGGCGACTACATCCACATGAAGCGCGGCCGGTTGATCGAGATCGAGACCGACACTCTGCTAGTCAAAGCTAAGACTTTGGTTCGCTTTGAAACGCCCCTGGTCGAGATGAGCGATGACGTTAAAGCAGCGGGAGAGATCGCGGACCATACCCGGACCATGCAGGCAGATCGGCTGATCTACAACGGCCACAATCACGGTGGTGGACCGGCACCAGGTCAGCAGCAGTAACCTTAAAGCACCCTGACATGGAAATTCTTAAACCCCGCTGATACTCAGTGGCTTTTGCGTGCCCGGCACTATGCCAACCTATGGACGCAGGCATAAACCCAACCACTGGCGACTTGACGGGCCAGCGTATCAATACGCTGGGCAACGCCGTTTACATCCGCCTCATGACACCCCTCGGCACCTGGTGGAAAGACACCACCGTGGGCTCCCGCCTGCATGAGCTGAAACGCTCCAAAGACCTGCCAAGGGTCGGCATCCTCGCAAAGCAGTACGCCGAACAGGCGCTCCAGCCGCTGCTCGATGACGGCCGCGCCCAAGACATCACCATCACCGTCGAGCAGCCCCACAACGGCTGGCTTCACTTGCAAATCGACATCACCGACGCCACCGGCAATCCGCAGGTGTTTCGCCAACCTGTAAGGGTGAACTGACATGGCTTATACCGCCCCCGGCCTGGACGAGATACTGCGCGGCATCCTGCGCGACATTCGTAACCTTCAAGCCGAAGCCGATATCGGCCCCGACAGCGACAACTATGTACGCTCGGCCGCTGTGGCCTCGGCGATTGAGGGGCTGTATCAGAAGCTGGCCTGGGTATACCGCCAGATTTTCCCGGATACTGCCGACGAAGAGGAACTGATCCACGCAGCTGCCCTCCGGGGCGTTTTTCTCAAAGACCCTGTAGCGGCCACCGGTACTGCTGCCCTCAAAGGTACGTCCGGCGTAACGTTGCTGCTCGGTGCCACCTTAAAGCACGTTGTCACGGGTGAACTGTTCACCGCCAAAGCTAGCGCGAAGATTGGCACCAGTGGCACCGCCTCGGTCCTGGTGGAAGCCCAAACCGTCGGCGTTGCACTCAACGATCTGACGGGCGCCCTTGTGCTTACCAGCCCGCCGTTGGGCATGGACGCGGCCGCTACTTTCCTCGGTAAGACCACGGGCGGCGAAGAGCGGGAGACAGTCGAATCCCTGCTGGCCCGTTACCTGGACATCATCCAGTCGCCACCGGCCGGCGGTGCGGTCTCTGACTACCGCCGCTGGGCGCTGGAGGTTGATGGGGTCGCCGATGCGCTGCCTATCCCCCGGCGCAGAGGGGGTGGCACCGTTGATGTCGTCATCACAGCCAGCACTGGTAAACCTTCGGCCGAGGTCATCGCTGCATGCCTGGCACATATACAAGACCAGTGCTCAGTCATCGCCGATGTATGGGTCTACGCGCCAACTATCCGCACAGTCAACGCCGCCGCCAAAATTGAACTGGCCTCTGACTTCACCATGGCCGACGTGCAGGCAGCGGCGCAAAAGGCCTACAACATCCTCCTGGGAGCCTTGAAGCCTGGCGACACCCTCAAGCGCTCGCAGATCGAAGCCATGATCAACAACCTGGCGGGCGTCCTGGACCGTGCTGTCACGGCTCCGACCGGCAACGTCAAAGCATCCGATGATCCCGCGATTGTCGGTTGGATTCGCCCTGGCACCATTACCCTGGGGCTATTGGAATGACCACGCTCGCCGATCAACTCCGGCTGCTGCTGCCACCTGTTTCCTATGACGGTTCCGCGCCTTACCTGTCGGCCACCATTGAGGCCGAAGCTAATGCCATGGACCTGGCCGACGCTCAGGCAGGTGTGGTTTACAACACAATTTTCCCCGATTCCGGCGAAGGGCTCGCCGATTGGGAGCGGGTTCTGGCCTTGCCTGATCCCTGTCTGGTCGGCCAAGCCCAGACTGTCGGCCAGCGCGTGCAGGCTGTTATCAGCAAGCTGCCTGGCCGTGCGGGCCAAAGTAAACCCTTCTTTATCGCCCTAGCTAAGTCCCTGGGCTACGACATCACCATCACCACATTCCGACCGGCGCGAGCAGGCATAGCGCGGGCTGGCGATCCCATCAACGGTGGCGATTGGGACTTCGCCTGGAGGGTTAACGCCCCGGTCGTGACTGTCAGTTACGCCAGGGCCGGTGCTACGGGCGCTGGCGATCCTTTATCAGTCTGGGGCAACAGAGCCCTGGAGTGTCGGCTGGGTCAGATGAAGCCCGCCGAGTCCATTTTGCTGTTCGGTTACGGAGACAACTAATGCAGAAGATCAGCGACAGACAGATGAAGCCCGCCGAGTCCATTTTGCTGTTCGGTTACGGAGACAACTAATGCAGAAGATCAGCGACAGTACCAGCACAGCGAATGCCGCTGGTGAATTCACCGAAGGCAATCCGGCTGCCGGAGTTGCCGCAACGCTGTTAAAGGCTGAGTGGCTGAACGTCATTCAGCGAGAGATTGTGGCGGTTATTCTCGCTGCTGGGCTGACTCTCAACAAAAACGATGACACCCAACTGTCCGAGGCTGTCAGCGCGTTGGCTGGGTCAGCAGCTGACTTTGATAAGCTGCTGAACAAGCCCAATACGCTTGCGGGCTATGGTATTAAGGACACCTACCGTGCCGTCGATATTGATTACAGGTTAAATGGCAAGGTTGATGGAGACTGGGTTGAAGCCGTTGGGTTTGCGAGCGACAACGTAGCGCAACCGTACCTTCGCCAGAAATCGACCGGCACCAACATCCTCTTGGCATCTGCAAACCACGGCCACTCCTTTTCGAGTCTGACTGGAATCCCAACCACCCTCGCGGGGCATGGCATCTACGATGCCTTCACCAAAACGCAGGTCGAGGCATTGCTCGACGGCAGGGTGGCACAGCTGATTAACGCAGCTCCTGGTGCCTTGGATACGATTGGGGAGCTTGCTACCGCGCTTAATAACAACCCAAATTTCGCGACTGACGTAATTAATGGTCTGGCCGGCAAGGCCAACAAAGCCACGACCATAGAAGGCTATGGAATTACTGACTGTTATCGTGTTGTCGACGTGGACTACAGGCTCGGTGGCAAGGCCGACTGGGGAACCACTCTGGCCGACTATCGAATCTCGGATTGTTATCGTGCAGTCGATGTCGACTACAAGCTTGTTTTCAAGGCAGACAGGGCATCAACCGCTGCTGGTTACGGCATCACAGATGTACATACCCTCACTTCGTTCATGAAACCCACCGCCGCCCAATGGGTTTTGCTGTCCGGCGTGGGAGTTATTCCGGCGGGTGGGACGTGGGCTTACTTTATCGTTAGCTACAACAACGTCGGGACTATTGTTCAAAGTGGCGCTGGGGTGACGACGGGGGGCACAACTGTCGGTTTCTCCGGCAGTTCAAATGGCTTTGCTTGGAGAATTGCATGATGACGACTAAGAAAGAGGCGATTGTAGAGTCGTCGAATGTAACCATCGCCCGCGATCTGGAGGGAGCCGCAGCAATGACTACTATCGAGAACATCCAAAGGGTGTCCGATGGGAGCTACATGGTGACTTACAACGGGGTGCCCCATCACGTCGTAAAGCTGGAGTCGCCCGAGTTATACGCCCAAGTCCTTGCGGGCATAGAGGGTGGGGCAAAAGTCGAAAAATACCTGGGGTCGAGTGTTCCTGATGAGTTGAAGGCTCTGATCCCAGAGCCAGCGATTGAGAATATCCAAAGCCGATCCGACGGAAGCTATGTTGTCAGCTACAAGGGCCTCCCATTTCACGCCACCAAGCTAGAGACCCCCGAGGTTTACGAGCAAGTCCTTGCAAATATTGAAGCGGGTGAGCCTGTTGCCGAGTATCAGGAGCGCATTATTCCTCCCCCCAGCCCAACTGAAGAAGCGCAAGGCGAGATTGTCCGGTTACGGGCCATAGTTGATTACGCCATCGCTCCCCTTCAAGACGCTGTGGATATTGACGTGGCATCAGATACTGACGTGGTGGCGCTCAAGGCCTGGAAGAAGTACCGGGTGGCCCTGAGCCGAGTGCATGAGCAACAGGGTTACCCCCTGAAAATCGAGTGGCCTGCGGTGCCAATCATCGCGCCTAACTCTGCAAGTTGAAGCCTAATGGGCCGTGCCAATCATCGCGCAACGCGGTGCCAAATCCGGCGCGCGCTTACA